>NZ_JAPZSO010000006.1:0-142298 GCF_027531715.1 Microcystis sp. LE19-8.1F
TTCTAATCAGAAAAGAACAACAGTCGCCGTTAATAACATTAGTTTTAGCTTGCAGAAAGGTCAAGTTCTCGGTTGTGTGGGGGAGTCGGGTTCAGGAAAATCCGTCACCTCCCTCGCACTCATGGGACTGGTTCCCTCTCC
Organism: Microcystis sp. LE19-8.1F; assembly: GCF_027531715.1. NCBI lineage: Bacteria > Bacillati > Cyanobacteriota > Cyanophyceae > Chroococcales > Microcystaceae > Microcystis > Microcystis sp. LE19-8.1F. Next base: position 142 of record NZ_JAPZSO010000006.1, read on the forward strand.
GGGAAAAATTACCGCGGGAGAAATTTGCTTTCGTCCGGCAAAAGGTCAGTCAATGCAAGCAGTGGATTTATTATCTATTCCCCCGGAAGAATTGCGTTATTATCGCGGGGGAGAAATGGCGATGATTTTCCAAGAACCAATGAGTTCTCTTAATCCAGTTTATAACATCGAGTTTCAACTCACCGAAGCAATTTTACTGCACCAAAAAGTCAGCACTGAACAGGCAAAAAATCAAGCCATCTCTCTACTGCAAGAAGTGCGCTTATTACCCAGTGATGAACAGTTAGAGGAGAAGTATATAGAAACTTTTCCCTTAGAAAATAAGGGTCATGTCAGAGAAAAAATTAGAACTTATATTCAAGAACAAAAAGAAGCAATTCTCAAGCGTTATCCTCACGAATTATCGGGGGGACAATTACAAAGGGTAATGATTGCCATGGCGATCTCTTGTAATCCTACCCTATTAATTGCCGATGAACCAACCACCGCTTTAGATGTGACTGTCCAAGCAGAAATATTAAGATTATTACGCGATTTGTGTAAAAGCGATCGAGAAATGTCAATGGTTTTTATCTCCCACGATTTAGGAGTTATTAATGAAATTGCCGATCAAATTGTCGTGATGTATCAAGGAGAAATCGTCGAACAGGGAACGAAAGAAGAAGTATTAAATTCTCCCCAACATCCCTACACAAAAGGTTTACTTGCCTGTCGCCCCCGCTTAAACTCTCGTCCAGAAAAATTGCCCACCGTCAGCGATTTTTTACGAGTGGAAAAAGACTCTCAAGGTAAGATTATTGAATTACAGGAAATTACTCCACCAGCAGTTAAATTTATTACTCTCCAAGAGGAAGAAAGCAGAATTGAAGGTTTACAACATCACGAGAATATTTTATCGGTAGAAAATTTATCGGTTAGATTTCCTGTTAAGGGAGTTTTCGGGCAAGTAAAGACCTTTTTTAATGCCGTAGATCAGGTCAGTTTTGCTGTTAAACGGGGGGAAACCCTCGGTTTAGTCGGTGAATCTGGCTGCGGAAAATCCACTTTAGCAAGGACAATTCTGCGCTTAATTCCTGCCACTTCTGGAGATATCTATTTCCGAGGAGAAAATCTCGCTAAATTAAACCCCAGCGATCCAAAATTAAGACTACTGCGACGGGAATTACAGATAGTTTTTCAGAATCCCTACAACTCCCTGAATCCCCGTTTATCCATCGGTAAAGCAATTTTAGAACCGATGGTTATTCATCATACTGGCGGCAATTCCCAAAAGCGACGGCAACGAGTAGAATATTTATTAGAACGAGTTAAACTTGATCCTAATTGGTTCGATCGCTATCCCCATCAATTATCAGGAGGACAACGACAAAGGGTTTGTATTGCCCGCGCTTTAGCCTTAAATCCTCAGTTTATTATCTGTGATGAATCTGTCTCTGCTTTAGATGTTTCCGTGCAAGCGGGAGTCTTAAATTTACTCAAAGAATTACAGCAGGAATTTAATCTCACTTATATCTTTATTTCCCACGATTTAAGTGTCGTCAGATTTATGAGCGATCGGATTATGGTGATGAATAAAGGTAAAATTGAGGAAATGGGTACAGCTAACCAAATTATTAACTCTCCCCAAAGTGATTACACCCGTAAACTTATCGCTTCTATTCCCCAATTTACCGAAAGTCTTGCTAGTTAAAATTAGCCATCAAACCGAAAGGATTAGCTGCCTCTAATTGTGCCGATAAACCTAACAAAGTGATTTCATCGGCAGGTTTGCCCACTAACTGAATTGCCACGGGTAAACCCTGACTATCCACTCCCGTGGGTAAAGCAATCGCAGGTAAACCACTCGCATTAGCAATCGGAGAAGGGGCAATCCAACTAATCATCTTATTAATCGTTTCTTCCGGTGGTAAATTTTCCCACTCACCAATTCCGGGGGGTTGATGTAGAAAAATTGGCAAAAGTAAGACATCAAAATTATCAAACATCGCCACAATTTGCCGCGAAATAACGTGCATCTGCCGCACCGCTTGCAGGTATTCCCCAGCGCTGCCAGAATTGTCTAATAACCATTGGTTCAGGGGACTTAATAACTCCCTGGGAATTGCCGCCGCTGCCGTCCCCGCTTGCCAAATACGGCGAAAAGGAGCGATTAAAGCCTGTAAATCGGGAGAATACTCCGTTAAGTGATGCCCCATGTCCTCTAAAATTTTAGCCGTCTCGATCACAGCATTTTTATAGACGGAAGCCGCTTCGCCGAAGGGGGATATGGAAGTAGAAAAAGCGATTCTCAGGGGTTTTACGCCTCTCTGAGTGGCTTCTAGAAAAGAAAAGGGCGGATCGGGTAGCCAGTAGGGATCGCCCGTCGTATAGCCCGAAATCACGGTAAGCAGCGCCGCCCCATCTGCCACCGTCTTAGAAAGAGTGCCGTTAGTGGCGATACCGCTTTGAAATTCCCCCACCGGGGCATAGGAAACGCGCCCGCGACTGGGTTTTATCCCCACCAAACCGCAACAACCCGCCGGAGTACGAATGGAACCGCCACCGTCGGAACCCTGGGCAATCGGGCAGAAACCCGCCGCTACCGCCGCCGCCGCACCGCCACTGGAACCTCCTGCGGTATAATCGCGGTTGAAGGGGTTACGAGTCGGCAAAAAACCCGGATTTTCGGTGTAGGGAAAGGAAGCTAGCTGGGAAGTGGCAGTTTTGCCCAGAAGGATAAAACCCGCCATTTTCATTCTGGTGACGATTCCTTCGTCATATTGGGCAATATTTCCCTGTAAGGCGGCGATTCCGTAACTAACCGGCATTCCAGCGACGGCATTTAAGTCTTTAATGGCGGTGGGAACTCCAAAAAAAGGCGGTAATTCGGCAGTAGCGGCGATTTGACTTAATTGTTCCGTTTGGGCGCTGGCGGTTGCTAGGGCGCTTTCCCTGGCGACATGGACAAAACTACCAATTTGACAGTCAAATTTCTCAATTCTGTCGAGGTATAAATGGGTTAATTCTAGGGGGGAGATTTGTTTAGTGCGAATCAGTTGGGCTAATTCTAGGGCAGATTTTTGCAATAATTCATCACTCATGAGCGATCGAGTTAAAATAGGTAAGTGAAAATAATTATATTCGTTAGTGGGAAGATGGTTTTAAAGGAAAAAAGAAAAAGTAAAAAAAGGTATCCATTGCCGTAAAAATTTCCCTATCCCCTATCCCCCCTTGTCTTGGAAAATTATGACCCCACAGTTAATTGAAATTCTCTCGGCTGACGAAATTCGTCGCACCATTACCCGTTTAGCTTCCGAAGTTATCGAAAAAAGTGGCGATTTAAATAACTTGATTTTGATCGGTATCTACACGCGAGGAGTGCCTTTAGCTAATTTAATTGCTAGTCAAATTGAGAGCTTAGAAGGGGTAAAAGTTCCCGTGGGAGCGATCGATATTACCTTCTATCGCGACGATCTTGATCGCATTAAAACCCGCACTCCTGCTAAAACCAAAATGCCCCTAGATGTCACGGGAAAAACCGTGATTTTAGTCGATGATGTTATCTATAAAGGTCGCACGATCCGCGCCGCTTTCAATGCTATTATTGAGTATGGCAGACCGCAAAAAATCCGCTTATTAGTCCTCGTTGATCGTGGTCATCGGGAATTACCAATTCACCCGGATTTTACGGGCAAAAAACTACCCACTGCAGCCGAGGAACAGGTAAAGGTTTATCTACAAGAGATTGACGGCAAAGATGGGGTGGAATTAATCAAATAAACAGGAGTTAAGACTATTAGCGAGGAAGGAGTTTGGTAACTAATCCCCAGAGGAAAATAAACAGGATTGCCCCGATAATAGCCACAAAAATACCCGGTATGCTCAAGCTAGAACTCCCTAGGGCAAAACTGCCAGTTTGAAGCAAATTTAACAGGGTTCCCCCCACAAAAGCCCCGATAATTCCTAGCAAAGTCGTGGCAAAAATACCACCCCCCTGTCGCCCAGGATAAATAGCTTTTGCGATCGCACCAGCAATAAAGCCCAAAATCATCCAAGAAATGACATTAATCATGATTTTAATCCCGTTCAGTTAATTTTGTCTTTGATGTTTTCGATTGCGTCCTGGGCGGCGTTTTTCATGTCCTCCAACAAATTTTCTGCCTTATCTTTGACATCAGCTGCCACGTTCATTGCCGCTGCTTGTAGCTGCTTTAATTCTCCTTCTGCTTTCATTTTCTCGTCGCCAGTTAATTCTCCAGCAGCCGATTGTACTTTCCCCTCGACATTTTTGGCAGCCGCTTTCATTTTGTCTTCGATGCTCATAAATTTTTCCTCGGTCAAGAAATTGTTATTGTTATTTTTATAACACAAATGCGGTAATTACTGCCCTTTAAAAACGTAAATAAATCTTAAGTTTTTGGGAATAATTATTATTGGTTTCGCCATTGAGAGCGATCTATATCTGGCAAGGCTTGCGCTTATTGTTAATTTTTTTGCCGTTTAAAAAACTTAACAAATTTAACCATCGAATCACCAGAGTCTGCTGAAGCTTTCAGCCTCTATATATTTGCTAAATACAAAAATCATCTATTTTTAGGGCAAGGTAAAAGCAGCAATTACGGGATAATGATCGGAAGGAATAAGATTCAGCCAACGAGAAGGATCGACTTTTGCCCAATCTAACTGCAAACGGCTATCATAATAAATGGTATCGATGGCTAAATAGGGGGTATCGGTGTAATTATTAAAGCTCATTTGTTCGGCTAATTCCAAATCGGCTAAAGCATCCTTTAATCTAATTTCTGACTGGAGAGGTTGAGTTAAAATCTGACGGGGTAATTGCTGAGAATTAACATTAAAATCCCCCGTTAAAAATAGGTAATCTTTTGTTAAATTTAGTTGACAAAAATGCTCCTGTATGCACTTAGCCCCTAAGTCCTTAGCTTGGTCACTATAGTAATCGAGATGGGTGTTATAAAACTGCAAAGTTTGCCCCTCAAGAGTGCGAAATTTAGCTCCCGTTACCATGCGGGGATAAGGATTACCCCAAGCTTCAGTGATACTGCCAATAATATCGGGAGTTTCTGATAGCCAAAATTCGTATATTTCTAAACATTTTAACCGACTTGGTTGATATAAAATCGCACAATGTTCATCTAATCCTGTCCCCCTGCGATCACTACCTAAACTTTGGTATTTTGGCAATAAACGGTGTAGATCCAATAGTTGATTAGCGCGAGCTTCCTGAGTACCAATTATATCGGGAGAATAGTGAGCAATTAAAGCCGCTACTGCTTCCCTTCTTACTCGCCAATTACGCTCATCGGTATCGGGTTTATCGTAGCGAATATTAAAGGACATTGCTGTTAGTTTCATAGGAAAATGGAGAATGGGGAAGGAAATAGAGAGTTTTGTCAGTGAACAGTAAACAGTAATCAGTGAACTGAAAACTCACATCTGATAACTGATAACTGATAACTAATAACTGATAACTGATTCAATGCTGACTCCTAATAATTAATTATCAGGATTTTTTGGCGATTGTCCAGAAGGGAAAAGTTTGACTGGGATTGATGATAACTCCCCTGATGCCATTGCGAGCAAAAGCGTATTCCTTGGTTTGCCAAAGGGGAATATAGGGAACTTCATCGGCGAGAATTTCTTGAATTTTGCCAAAAATTTGCTTTCTTTTGGCTGGGTTACTTTCCCGACGGGATTGGTCGATTAATTGATTCATTTCTTGACTATAAAAAAATGAGCCTTGACTTTGCGATCCTCCTTCTTCGCAGCCAGTTTCTGGGGAACCTTTAGCACAATCTAAAAAGGGATAAATATAGTTATCTGCATCCAAAAAATCGGGATACCAATTAGATAGAGCAGTGGTATAAAGTCCCCGGCTAATATTACGGAAAAATGCCGCTCCTAGGATACTATTGGGTTCAAATTGAATCATATTATCTAAATCCCGTTTTGCTAGAGCTTTCATCACCGCCGCCACGGTGCTGGAAGTGATCGATCCGGAGGAGTGCCAAACTTCTACAATCGCGGGTTTTTCTTGACTATAACCAGCAGTTTTTAGTAATTGTTTTGCTTGCTCTATATTATGGTTGCCATAGCGCTCTTTAAACACCGGTTGTGACTCGGAAAAAGTAGTAGGAATGAGACTAAAAAGAGGGATGCCTTGACCTTGTAAAATGCGATCATTAAGTAAATCTCGATCGACTAGAGAAGCAATTGCTTGTCGCACTAAAATATTATCGGTGGGTTCACTTTTGAGATTGACGCTCATAAAGTTAATTGCTGCCCCAGAAGATTCGATGGCTTGCCATTTTCCCTGGTCTGCTTCTGTGCGTAGTTTTCTCACTTGAGGAGGGAGTAAAGATTGATAGGCAATATCCACCGCACCCGTCTGAAAACCGTTGAATAAATTGGCAGGATTAGAGAGATAAATTTGAACATTAACTCCCTTATTTTTGGCCGGTTCTCCCCAATAGCGATCAAAGGCTTCTAAACTAAAAGAATCGCTAGTAACTGCTTTTAATTGATAATGTCCTGTGCCGATAAATTCTTCGGGTTTAAATTTACCCTCGCCAATTTGATAAAATTTGGGTGAAACTGCACAGGCTCCAGGGTAAGCTAAAAGAGCGGGAAAGGCGGCAAAAGGTCTGGTTAGTTTAATAGTAATTTCGTCTTCTTTTGTAGCGGTAATTTTATCAATTGTATCCCGAAGAAGAAAGGAAGGTTCACCACCATTTTTGATAAATCTTTCTAGGGAAAACTTCATCGCCTCCGCGTTAAAAACCGTGCCATCATGAAAAATAACCCCTCGACGTACTGGGATAGTATAAGTCAAACCATCGGGGCTAATTTCGGGCAATTCCGTGGCCAAGAGAGGCTTTAAATTAGTGGTTCCTTCCGCGTAGGTGTAGAGAGTTTCACCGAGATTATAAATAATAAAAAGTCCCGCTAACTCATAACTATCGGCAGGATCGATCGAGCGTGGTTTTAGGGTTGTCCCGATCATCAAGCGATCGCTATCCCCTCGGGGTAAATTGGAATTAGTGGACTGACAGCCCACGGTCAGAAGAAGACAGAGGCAAAATAAACTTAAATAGCGGTAAAGTCGGCGTAAAGGTCTCATCGATGGCGATTAACGGCAGCTAGGTATCAATCAATCCTATCATTTTTGAGCATAATCTTTTCTACTAGGTTGCCTTAAGTAAGTAAATTGATTGCTTAATTGGTTGGGAAAAATTCTTCAATAACTGCACTGATTACCCAGATAATTAAACTAAATTTTCTGGTCGAGGATGGCAAAAACTTGATAAATTTGGCCAAGAATAAGACCCAGGGCAGCAAAGGGGTTAAATGGTTGAGAATAGCTGGAGCTATGGAGGCAGATAAACAGGGAAATGGTCAAGATTTTTAAACCTAGAGCAGCTGACAGCAACTGATTAGAAACTGCTCTTCTTTTATAAATTTCTTGGATAATTAATTTTTCAGAGTTCAAAAATGGCAGAAATAAGGATTAAATGGCATAAAGTCTATAAATAGACCATTTAACTGATTATTGTTCATTCTTAATTCTCCTGACTCCTGACTACTGGCTACTGACTCCCAACCCTAACAACAATTTTTGATTTTTACAAGAGGTCTTATCAGCCATTTAGGTTAATCCTGTCCCTTCTAAACAAGCTCGATCGAAAATTGCCCCCGGGGTTACTGCCGAGGCTAAACTAGCACAAAGAAGATTGGCATCAGTAAAATTTGTTCCGCGTAAAATCGCCCCGAAAAAAATTGCTTCCTCTAAATCGGTTGCCGACAGATCTGCCCCGGACAGATTAGCGCTAGTAAAATCCGCTTGGGTTAAAATCGCCCCAACAAAACTCACTCCCCGGCCATCGACACCGCGAAAATCCGCCCCAGACAAATCTAGATGATTAAAAACCGCCCCGGCTAAAAAAGCACCGGCCAAACTTGCCCCGGTCACGATCGCATCGAGGAGAATTGCCCCGCGTAAATCGGCATTCCGAAAATCTGCTCCCCTTAAATTTGCCCCAGTTAGGTCAGCACCGCGCAAATTTGCCCGTAAATTCGCCCCTGCTAGGTCTGCACCCGCTAAATCAGCCCCTGACAAGTTCATGCCCGCTAAATCTTTTATCTGACCCTGACGAATTGCTAATAAATCAATACTGGGAAAAGTCATGTTCAGCCACGGTTAAATACTGTAAAAATATCTTAGAATATTCGTAAACCTTTGTTAAGAAAGCGCTCCATGTCCCTAGAGCTATTATCCCTAGAAAATATTGAAGAAATCGCCCACCAATACGGATACTGGGCAGTATTTATCGGCATCACCCTCGAAAATACCGGGATTCCCATCCCCGGGGAAACCATCACAATTGTCGGCGGCTTCCTTGCCGGTAGCGGTGATTTGAACTATTGGTTAGTTTTAGTCAGCGCAATTACAGGAGCAGTTTTGGGCGATAATTTTGGCTATTGGCTCGGTCGCGCTGGAGGTTGGCCGTTTTTGTTAAAAGTTGGCAAATTCTTTCGGATTCCCCCCCAAAAACTAGAATTAGCCAAGGATCAATTTAGTAAAAATGCACCCCGGGCGGTCTTTTTCGGTCGTTTCGTGGCTTTGTTAAGAATCTTTGCCGGTCCCATGGCGGGAATTGCCCGAATGCCCTACGGTCGCTTTTTCCTCTGTAATCTCGGTGGGGCAACGGTGTGGGCGACGATTATGGTGACATTATCTTTCTTTTTAGGCCGTTTGTTCCCCTTGCACCAGTTAGTTAGTTCTATGGCTCGTTTTGGTATCTTGGCTTTAATTATCGTCCTGGCCTGGACAATTATTCACCCCATCCTTGAGTCACGGAAAAAGGTGGCTTAAGTCCGTCATTTCAGTTATCAGTGATCAGCTTTTGAAGGCAAGAGGCAACAGGCACTCGTGCAAAAGACAGAATCTGACAATTCTCCTACCTAAAAAGAAGGTTAGAAACTAGGCACATCAAAGCTTTTAGCTATCCCCTGGAAAGGGAGGCTTGTTACCTCATTCTTGACGGGGAGCGATTCATGGTGTTAGTATAATTTTGTCCAAGATTACAACTATACATCAACGGTGATAGCCAAAAAAATTACTTTTTCTAATGGATTAGAATGTTACTACAGTAGTAGCAAAGAGGAAACAGAATACATTTTTTCGGAAATATTTACTGAAAGGCAATATGAAGGGCATGATATTGTCATCAAAGAAGGCGATGTGATCTTTGATGTTGGAGCCAATATCGGTCTATTCTCTATTTTTGTCAAGGGAGTTGAACCAACAGCAAAAGTTTTCGCCTTTGAGCCAATCAGTCCAACTTTTGAGGTTTTGCAAAAAAATATTCATTTGCATTCTTTAGAGGATGTTGTTTTATTTAACTGTGGATTAAGTTCAGAAAATAACCGAGCAAAAATCTTTACTTTTTATCCTAATATGTCTGCTAATTCAACCACAAAGCCAGAGGATACCTTGGCTGAATTAGAAGATATTAAAGTCGATCAGAATTCCCAAAAAATAGAAAATTTGTTTGAAGAGTTTTTCCAAGAAAAAGAACAAGTAGTCTGTGAAGTAAAAACTCTATCCTCCGTAATTAATGAACTCGGTATCGACTCCATCGATTTATTGAAAATTGACGTGGAAGGAGAAGAATACGAAGTATTTCAAAGCATCGAAGCTAAAGACTGGCCAAAAATTAAGCAAATAGTGGCTGAAATTCACGATCAGAAGGGACGCTTAAAGCAAATAAGCCAAATGCTGGCAGATAACGGCTTCAAAATTCAACTAGAAAAAAGAGAACTGTTACCTTCGACATTCGTGGATATTTTCCATTTATACGCTGTGCGTTAGTAGTTAAATTTTCATTGTCAAATTTAATCTATTTTTCTAGAAAATTGGTTAATAACTGACTGAAACGTTGGGCAATAATCGGTGCATCAAATTCTGAAACTTTCGCTCTACCTGCTTTCCCTAAGGAACGAGCTTTTTCTGGATTTAGAAGCACTTCTGCTAATTTACTGGCTAAATCTTCAGCATCTAAGGGATTGGCTAATAGACCTTGTACACCATCTTCAATCAACTCCGGTGTCGAGGAAGAACGACTGGCGACAATCGGTTTATAACTGGCCATAGCTTCAGCAAAAACTAGGCCAAATCCTTCTTGCAGACTAGGTAAACAAAAAACTTGACAATCAAGATATTCTTGGATCAGTTCTTGATAGGAAAGATAGCCGAGAAAATTAACATTTTGCTCTAAATTGAGTTCTTGTGCTAGACGGCGTAAATTATTCCATTCAGGACCTTTGCTGGCAATTCTTACCTCTAGATCAGGTATTTGACGGCGGAGAATTGCGGCGGCGCGGATTAAAGTGGCAACATTTTTGCGGGGATACTGGACACCGACACAAAACACCGTCGGCCTCCTCTGCTCGCGGTTTTTTTCCTCATACTTGACCGAGGCGACCGCTGCATCCCACCCTTTGAGATCAATTAGAGGATGAACAATCTCGATATTGCCATCATACTGATAAAGTTGCTTGAGTCTAGTACGCGAATATTCACTGGTAGAGATGACCAGAGCCGCACGATGGACGCTCACTTTCTCGGCCTTTGCCATCAATTCTAAGGAAGTTCGCACCCAACCCCGCTCAAAGGTGGCTTCATCGGCAATAATACCGTGAATATAAACGATAAAAGGGACTTTCAGGCGATCGCTGATGGCGTAACCATCCATATCGTAACCTACCACCACATCATAGTGGTCAAAGCGACGGGGATGGAGTCGCCAATTCCAAAGAAAGCGATGCGCCATATAGCCTAACGGCCCCGATGCTTTGGCTGGCGAGAAGACATCAACCAGATGACCCTGGGAGCGTAACTCGTTAGTCAGATGGATATTGGTGACGAAAGTACCACTTCCGAGCTTGACATTTTGGGGAGTTGCTGTGATGATTGCTATCTTCATTTTTTGTCAAAGTTTATGGCAGCGGTTGGATGATGATGGGAAAATCAGAACAAATAAGGTAGGCGGGAGTAGGTGCGAATCAAATCTTGATTTTCCCTGATAACATTCTCAAAATCTATCTTTCTTAAAACTTTCTCATTTTAGCTGTCCAGCCAGACAAATGAGCAGTTTTAAAGAGATTTAAAGAGGATTTGGTTCTGTATTTACCCCCGACAAACTGGATATTCAGAGGCAATTTACGGGTACAGACGAACGGATATCTTTGCGTCCGTTAGCCTTTTTTCCTCAAAACGATGAAATGTCCGTATCGAGTATCTGGAATCATGTACTCATAGACCTTTTCCCGATCATTTTTATCTTGAATAAATTCATCTACAGCCGTCTTTGGGCCCGAAGAAAAGAAACCGTAGTCATCGACGATGATAATCGCTCCGGGGGGGGTGATCGGGTGGAGAAACTCTAGTACCTGTTTGATTGGTTCGTACAGATCGAAATCCACATAGGCGAAAGAAACCCTCGCTGGTAAATTTTCCCCTCGATCGAGGATTCGATCGAAAAATCCTTTGTGAATTACATAGCGATGTTCGGGAAAAGAAATCTTCCGTAATCGCTCTAGAACCATTCCCTCACGGCATCGCATTTTTCCCCTATAGGCTTCCATATTCCCCAAATCGAAAATATCGTGGAGCAAGTGATCTTTTTCCGAGGGGGCGGGCAAACCTTGAAAGGAATCGAATAGATGTAAGGTCTTGTCCGTTCCGGCGATTTCATTGGCGATCAGTGCGGAGGTTTCTCCCTGCGCCACACCAAACTCGCACACATCGCCCTCTACCTCCCGACACCGGGCTAAACCCTGCACGAGATAATAGGCCTCTGAAGGAGGCGTGCCGAGCAATGTGGTTAATAGATGCAGACGAAGATCGTTAGGCTCTATTACGGGGTCGGATTCGTTGAGCCTTCCCTCGTAGGCCTGTGCCAGATTAGCGAAATTATCGAACCAGATCGGCAGCTCCGATGTGCGGTGGAGTGGTTCATCCTCGATCAAGGACGAAATCGGGGCAATGGATTGATCATTCATAGCTGTTACCCATTTACAATGGGCATTAGGATGTTAGAAAACAAACGCAGATTTATTAATTATCAATAGGAAAGCGGTTATTTCTGATAACCGCTTCTGGAATCTTACAAGAATCTCTTTAACGTTCGCGGCGACCGAAGTTTTTGCGCTCACCGCCGCCACCACCACCAAAATTATCTTCTCTGGGACGAGCTTTATTAACTTTCATCTGTCGTCCCATCCATTCGGCCCCGTCAAGAGTTTCGATCGCCTTTGCTTCTTCCTCATCGGAGGACATTTCCACAAAACCAAAACCGCGCATTTTACCCGTTGCTTGATCTACGGGCAAGTGAATGCGACTAACCGTGCCGTATTCAGCGAATACGCCGTACAAGTCCTCTTTCGTGACTTCATAAACCAGATTACCAACGTAAATCGTCATGGATTGTCTCCCAATATCACAGCCATTTTGAGAAGGAGATCGGACACAACCCAGTCAAGATCATCAGGGAAAAACCGCTTCTGTTTGAAACCAATGCTGCTACCGAACCTAACTACTCTCTCTAAACTAGCATAGCTTATCAGTGAGCAGTGATCAGTAGGAGTATGGAGTATTAAGTGGGCAGTATTATAGGGCAGTTTTCTGCTTTCTTTTCACTGATCACTGATTACTGTTTACTGATCACTGATTAGGGTAGCCAAGGATATTGACTAAAATCGGGGGGACGTTTTTCCAGAAAAGCCTGTTTACCTTCAGCCCCTTCGGCGGTCATATAGTAGAGTAAAGTGGCATTACCCGCTAACTCCTGTAAACCCGCTTGACCATCACAATCAGCATTAAAAGCCGATTTTAGGCAGCGAATCGCCAAGGGACTTTTTTCGAGAATTTCTAGGGACCATTTAATCCCTTCCTGCTCTAATTCCTCCACCTGGACGACATGGTTAACCAAACCCATTTCTAACGCTTGTTGGGCGTTATACTGCCGACAGAGAAACCAAATCTCGCGAGCTTTTTTCTGACCCACTACCCGGGCCAGATAACTAGAGCCAAAACCGCCGTCAAAACTGCCCACTTTCGGACCGGTCTGGCCAAAAATGGCGTTATCCGCTGCTAAGGTTAAATCACAAACCAAGTGTAAAACATGACCGCCCCCGACCGCATAACCTGCCACCAGCGCGATAACTACCTTGGGGATGGAGCGAATTAATTTCTGTAAATCCAGCACATTGAGCCGGGGTACGCCATCATCGCCAATATAACCCGCCTGACCGCGCACCGTCTGATCGCCGCCGGAACAAAAAGCATACTTCCCATCGCTGTGGGGACCTGCACCCGTGAGCAATACTACCCCAATGCGCGCATCCTCGCGAGCATCACAGAAAGCGTCGTAAAGCTCAAAAACTGTCTTCGGACGGAAGGCATTACGCTTATGGGGGCGATTGATGGTAATTTTGGCGATTCCCCCCCATTTATGGTAAAGAATATCCTCGTAGGTTTTGACGGATTGCCATTCAACGCTCATGGTCTCGGTTATAGGCACAGCTTTTTTACCTTACCCTATTTTGTCCCCCACTTTGAAGCAGGGAGCGCCAGAATAGGGGGATGGATAGTTGACGGACAAGGTTTAAAGCTGATTCCTTTCTTGATATTTTCTGAGTGTTTATTCAAAATATATTGATCCTATTTGCTAACTTTAAAGAGGTAAAAATATGAGTACAATTAATAAAACTAAGCTTGAATCATTAGAGTTTTATTTGGGATTAAAATATCCAATAACAATTTATCCTAATGATGACGAGGGATATGTATCGGAAATTAAAGACCTTCCGGGATGTTTCACTCAGGGATAAACCATAGAAGAAACCTTAATCAGTAAACAGTAATCAGTAATCAGTAATCAGTGAACTGAAAACTTACATCTGATAACCGATAACTGATCACTGATCACTGAAAACTCACATCTGATAACCGAGAACTGATAACTGAATTAAAGCCATTCGATTTCTTTAGCTTTTTCGGGTAATTTGGCCGTGGCTTGTCCCTGGCTGCGGGACTGAAACCCAATTAAATCGAGGGGAGTAGCCAATAAATCTACTATATCAGCTTTACCAAACAGTAACTTGAGGGTATTTTTTGGTAGTTCTTTTAATAACCAACGACCGAGATGATAAATTAATTCGGAACTGGTAAAATTCCTTTGTAAATCACAACCATGTAGTTCATGCAAATAGCGATTTGAACGGCCGTAGCGTTGAAATTGACTGCGAAAACTCTTGATAGTCGAACGATGACGATGGGAAATAACGGCGGTGGGTGCATAGGCTAATTGCCATTGAGTTTCTCGTAAAATTCGCCAGCAGATATCGGCATCGCCACCCGTGGTTAAATAAGGACGAAATAGACCAACTTTCTCGAAAGCGGCTTTTCTAATTGCTAGATTAGCTGTTTGACCGTAGGGAGAAAAAGGGTGTTCTAAGAGAAATTTTTGCGAGAGAATCTCTCGACGTTCAGCATATTTTTCTAGGATAGAGTTACCAGTTAAGGCGAATATTTCCCCCGCAACGATACCAATATCAGCATCACCAAAGGGTTTAACTATTTCTGCTAACCATTGATAGGAAGGACGACAATCGGCATCGGTAAAAACTAACAGATCATAACGGGCATTTTTTATGCCTAAATTACGAGCGGCGTAGGAACTTTGAATCTGATTTTCTGTAAGAACAACTAACGGAAATCCTGACCCTTTACTCTCGATCACTGCCTGTTCTAAAATAGACCCTGTTTGATCGCTGCTATTGTTATTTACGAGAAGATACTCCACTTGCTCTCGGGGATAGGTTTGACTTTGCAAACATTTGAGCAAATCGGGAAGATCATCTTCACCATTGTAGATGGGAATGATTACTGATATAAAGGGAAAAGTCATCAGAGACCGCCTAGAGTTGACCGCTACCTAGTCTAATACAATTACTGTCAACTTTTATGGCAAACGTTGACTTAAAATATATTCGGCAATTGCCAGATCCCCCGGAGTAGTAATTTTTAAGTTAGTTTCTTCCCCGACGACAATTTTGACGGGAAAACCACATTTTTCTAATAAGGCGGCATCGTCGGTGACTTCCCAATCTAATTTTCGGCCCTGTTCATGACATTCTTTTAATAATTTTACCTGAAAACCCTGGGGCGTTTGGGCTGCCCACAACCGCGAGCGATCGGGTGTATCCTCAATCCAACCCTTGCTATCGACAATTTTAATCGTATCTTTCACCGGAATCGCCGCTATGAAACCCTGACAAGTGGCTAAAGCGGCGGCACAGCGATCGAATAATTCGGGAGTGGCTAAACAGCGCGCCCCATCGTGAATTAAAACCGTCTCAGCCCCCTCTGGTAGGGCTTGTAAGCCATTATAAACCGATTTTTGTCTGGTTTCGCCTCCTTGGATGATTTGCACGGGTTTAAGGACATTTATGGCGGTGATAATTTCTTGGATATCGTTAAAGTCTTCCGGTTGTGCCATAATCCCAATCCAGATAATTGCCCTGGATTGCATGGCAGCCAGCAAAGTCCAAGCGAGGAGAGGTTTTCCGTGCAGGGTGAGCAGTAACTTATTGCGATCGCTGCCCATCCGTTTACCCATTCCCGCTGCTGGAATTAACAAATACATATTTTTTTCAGGTAAAAAGTTAAGAATTCAGTGGACAGGAGTGGGGAGCTTTTTGGTTGTTAAGTAAGTGGTTTCAATTAAATTGAAGATAGATTTTGTCTTTGATCCCCCCTGCCCCCCTTGATAAGGGGGGTATCTGACAATTTTTAACACCCACCTACTTATTTGTAAATAGTAATCACTGTCCGGCTGATGGTTAATCGCTTAAATAAGCCCAAAACTATCCCTCTTAAGAGAATAAATCGAGGGGAAAGTGACCATAAGTACCGACTAATTGATCATTTTCTGATTGACAAGAAATCAGAACACCGCGATAGGTTCCCGTGTAGGAATCGAGATAGGAAGCTTGTCTTTGGGTACTGTATTTAATATACACCGCTCCCGGTTCTGGCTGGTCTTCTGGGAGAGTATTAGGTAGGGGGTATCCTAGGGCTTGTAGATAACTTTTTAGGGCTTTAAATCCCTCTTCATTGTTATCGGCACAGATACCTAAATTAATTGATTCCGAACCTTGGTTAACTAATAAAATTGCCTGTCTTAGAGCTTCTTCTTCTTCAGAGGATTGGGCAATTTTTAGTTGAATACAGCCATATTCTTTTAGGAGTTTCAAGGCTTCTTCAATAGACATGAGCGGTTAGATATGTGGGGCTAAAGATAAAAAATAAACTGTTGCTGCTGTCCTTAACGACAAATTCCCAAGAAAAAAAGCCCTAAATCATTGGGGTTTGGAGATAGGAAAATTTTGCATTGGTCTTAATCGTAAGATCGCCAATTTCGATCATATCAGGTTGGGGACAAGAAAATTTATCGGGGTTGTTCGATCGCTCCAGGTTGTGCGTACATTTCACTCACTGCTTTTTGATAGCCGAAGTAAGCACCTATAATAATTCCAGCACCAAAACCAATCGCTAGGTAAGGCAAAATTATACTGAGGGGAAAAGAGGAATGTCTCCGATGAGATAGGGAAAATCCCTCACCAGTCGCCACAATATTCTCAGCCGCTTCAGTGAACTCCTCCCGTTTCTCTAGGGCTTTTTCTTCAGTTGTTTCAGAGTCTTCCAAAGCTTCTGGGACATCTTCCGGGTTATTTTCGGCAATTTCTGCGGTTATTGTCGGCAAAGAGTTTAATTTGGTGACATGATTGACGATTAAATCATCTTGACTCAGGGTTATCGATTCTTGCCAAACGGGGATATCAGATTCCTTGGTCATACCGTAAACGATCACTTGTTCTAATCCATCGATGCCCAAGCTTTTGATTTCTGCCGACAAAAAAGGTAATAACTTGTGTTGATTGGGTATTCTTTTGGATTGAACTTTTAGAGTCAGGGCATTTTCTTGTGAGGTGGCTGCAATCACCTCTATTTTTCTGGTTAAGAGACTTCGGTTAAGTAGGGCAATAATAGCGGCTGCATCTTGCTGTTTAGCGGCATGGATAAGTTGTGACTGATTCATGACCTTGAGGGGCTAAGGAGGGTATATCATACCATTTTTCTTTATTCGTGGCAGGCATCTTATTTCCCTCTCCCACCCCCCCGATGTCGGGGGGGGGTTGGGGGTGAGGGTAATTAACCATCTCTGCCATTACTTTAGAAAAATGGTACTACACTAAATCCTCTTGAAAAGGTATAGCAGAGTGGGAAGTGGGCAGTGGGTTTTTAAAGTGGGATTGGCGGTTAATCATACTATTAAAAGCGGATTTAGTATCGGTCTGTCCATCCCCGCCCTCAATGCCACTTAAATTTCCGCCACGGCTCTTTCGATTAAACGACGAGCCAGGGTTTGAATGCCGGTATGTTCGTAGTAATTGGTGGTCATATCGAGGAATGCCCCAACATATACCAATTTATCGGCAGAAAAGTCGATAAATCCCTGAATTTTGCTCAATAATCCCTGCTGGGTCAAACCGCGCTCGCTGACAAAACCACTCATCCAACCTTTAGTCGAGTCGAAACTTTGACCGATAAAGTCTAATTTTCTGGCAGTATTTCCCCCCGGAATCAATTCTTTAATACTGCCGAAAGTGGAGTTAGATTCTAATTCTTCTGGGTGGAGAATACTGAGGGTGGATTCCACTTTCCGGATAAAACTGCCTCCCAGGGGAATTAAACCATCCAAACAAACTAACGCCGCCATCCGCATTAGGGATTCGCCGCTATAATCTCCCAGAGAAGCGACGAAATCCCCGATACTATCCCCCGGAATGCCATTAATTTGACAAAAAGCGACTAATTCGGTCACTAATTTCAAGGTTAGATCGATGGTTTGCGCTTTTTCGGGGGCAGGGGTTAATTTTTCGATTAAACCGCCCATGAGGGGAATTTTACCACCGACGGCATTAGCAAGAGAGGCGGCGGCTAGGGCATTATCGGCGCTGTCGATGGTTTGGTAGAGCCAGAGCGCCCGTTGATAGCCCTGGGATTTATCATTAAACAACCAAACGGCTCGATCGCCAATCTGTTGGATCATGCTTTCGTCGGTTTCGCCGGTGACTGTGATAATCGTATTTTTAAACCCGACTAGGTTATCCCACTGCCCCGGCACCACATAATCAAGGGTTTTGAGAACTTTGACGGTGAGATTATTAGTCGGTAATTCGTCCACCAGTTCAAAAATTGGCTTACTCACGGATGTCTCCTTACTTTAACTTTGCTAGACCATCTAAATCGAACTTAGCTAACCAAGCTTGGCGATCGCTGGCAGCAAAATCTGGCTCCCGCGATAAAACCTTGACTTGATAGCGATTATTGACTAAAACGGCGCTGGCGGTTGCACCCTGTTCCACAGAGGGAAAACCTTTAATCGTGGTTTTACTGTCTTGGAATTTATTGGCCGCGGCGGGATTATTGCTGATGTCAGATATGGCTAACATAGCCAGAACTTTGCCATCTTGCTTCAGTTTTGCCTCAGCAAAGCCTTTTTTCTCTTGGGTATAGACGCGCTCGTATCCTCCCCCAGAAGGCGGGAAAAACTGATTAAAACTGCCGCCAGAGGTGGATTCTTTCACCACTGCCGCCGCCCCGCGAGCGGTACTTTCTTTTTGCGCCTGGTCAAATTGTGAGGGAGCTTTAGCACAGGAAGTTACTAGCAAAAGTACCGCCAATACCCCTGCTATCAAGATTTTGCCAAATCGAAAGCTCATAGTTCTCTTAATTAAAACTTGCTCATGTTTGTTTGTAGTATATCCCTCGCTGATTCCTGATTATTGTTAAGTTTTTCTAGATTCTCTCACACCAGACCGGAAAACAAACAGAAAATCAGCAAAATTCGAGTCAATAGCCAATTTTTAGGCGTGTATCTCAAGATTACAGAAATATCCACTGCCGAGAAATTATCGGTAACTTTTCAATTAATACAAATGTATGAAAAACTGCGTGTAAGCATCTCGCATTTGGGGGTGCGATTTGTTTCTAGCCCAATAATAGCCTAAATCCCTGATAGGGTAGGGCTTAAAGCTAGGGTGGGGATGGTAGATTGACAAAAATGATCTGCACCCCCTAACCACTAGCTACAGTCCCGCAATTGCCCCTCGCGCCATAGATGCGATCGCTTGTTCCGTAGCCCGGGGTAGATGATAATATTTACCCCCGGCTTTTAGGGCTAATTCTTTGGCAAAACCGGTGGAGACGAATTTTTTCTCCGTATCGATAACCAGCAGTTTAATGCCTAAAGAGCGAATTTTAGCGGCAATATCGAGCAGTTCTGCCTTAATATCGGGTTTTTCCCCCTCCGGAATCGGTTCGCCTAAAGATTTCGCCAAAGGAATATTACTTCTACCGTCGGTAATCGCCACAATCACCACTTGACCGATATCCCCCGATAAACGGGCATTCATCCCCACATGAACCGCTTGGGTTAAACCGTGGGCTAAGGGGGAACCGCCGCCACAGGGCAGGGTTTCTAGACGTTTTTTCGCTAGGGTAATCGATTTGGTCGGTGGCAATAGTACATCTGCTCGCTCACCCCGGAAAGGAATCAGGGCAATCTGGTCGCGATTTTCGTAAGCTTCCGTTAACAGACGCATAACCGCACCTTTGGCCGACTGCATCCGATTCAGGGCCATGGAACCGGAGGCATCAACGACAAAGACAATTAAAGAACCGGCCTTGCGGGCCAGCCGTTTTGAGCGCAGATCCCCTTCTTCTATAATCACATGACGTTCGGGATTCCTTAAGCGACGGGCTTTTTGATAGGGGGCGGCCGCCCGGAGAGTGGCATCGACGGCGACTCTTTTCACCTTGCCCCGGGGTAACATCGGCTTAATATAACGTCCTCTATCTTCCGAGAAAATCAGGTTACGCGCCCCCGATTTCCCCTGACGCTGGGCCATCTGGGCAAAATACAGCACACTGGGATCCAGTAAAACCCCTTCCGGGTCGAAAACAAATTCTTCCGGCAGATTATCCGGCTGTTCCGGTTCTTTTTCCTCCTCTTTCTCCTCCTCTTTTTCTTCCTGTTCCTGCTGGTTTTCGTCTTGGGGCGGTTCCGGTGGTGGCGGTGGTGGCGGTGGCTGTTGTTCCTGTTCTGGAGGTGGCGGCGTAATCAGCGATCGAGGTACAATAACTAATTCGACGGCTCTTTTTAAGTCATCGGCACTGACTAAATCCCGACCTTCTAAAGCGGCGGCGGCCTTGGCTACTCTCACGGCAAAAATCTCGGCGCGATGACCTTCTACCCTACCGCGCACCGCTTCCTCCACTAGATAACTAATTTGTTCGGGTTTAATTTTTACCTCTTTTAACCATTCCCTCGCCAGAATAATTTCGGTTTTTAGATCATCAATTTCTTGGGCATATTGGGCGATAAAAGCGCTGGGAGAAACAGCATACTCGATCGCCTGATTGACGGCGGTGACTCGTTGATCTAAACTAAGGACACCATCGGCGGAAAGAGCAATGGCAATTCTATCTAATAAATGGGGTCGTAAATCCCCTTCTTCCGGGTTATAAGTAGCGATCAGGATTGGTTTGCAGGGATGTTGAAAACTGATGCCTTCCCGTTCGATTTGGTTACGTCCTTCGCTTAAAACTGTTAGTAATTGGTTAGCAATTTGGTCATCGAGTAGATTAATTTCATCGATGTAGAGAATTCCCCGATGGGCGCTGGCTAATAAACCGGGTTGAAAGACTGGTTCCCCCTGTTTCACCGATTCTTCCACATCGACGGAACCCAATAAACGATCCTCGGTGACTCCTAGGGGAATCTGCACGAAAGGGGCCCGGATAACTTCCGTGGCGACCTCTCCACTGCTATATTCTTCTTTAGTGCGATCGTCCCATTCGTCGGCATTGTTGGGATCACAATTAAAGACATTACCTGCAATAATTTCGATCGGTGGCAGTAGGGAATGTATCGCTCGCGCCATGACTGATTTGGCGGTTCCCCGACGCCCGGCAATTACCACACCCCCCAGGGCGGGATCCACGGCGGCTAAGAGTAGGGCTAATTTAATCGCTTCTTGGCCGACAACGGCAGTTAGGGGAAAATTGAGGGTCAGAGTGGGCATAGATCTAGATTCAGGCGGCCAAATTCTAGTGTAAAACAGAAGCTCACTGGTCTGGCACTTTTCCCCTTTTGATTCCCGAACTCAGATTTTAAGTAGGTAGTCGTTAAAAATTATCAGACACCCCCCTTATCAAGGGGGGATTAAGGGGGGATCGGCACCCCCCTTATCAAGGGGGGCAGGGGGGATCGAACCTAAAATCCCTTTTTAATTTAATTATAACCAGCTACTTAGCCGCATCTCGATCGATTTCTTCAACCCCGAACCGATCGAGAAGTTGCCGGGTTAATCTAGGATTAGCTCCTGTTGACGGCTGTAGAGAGGACAAAAATATGATAACGACAATAATCGATCGCCTTACGGAAACCAACCCGCAAATTATGCGAGAATGGCAAGGAAGATTAACCCCGAAAAATATCTCGATCGCCTCGATTATCTCCCTAGTTGGTCAATTATTAGTTTATTTATACTATCAAAATCTCTTGCCAGTAGCGGGGGTGGAGGTATATAATCGTTACTGTACCGTTAATCTCCCCGATGACTACTATCGTGAGATTAGTAACTGTATCCAAGACTTAAATGGTCAATGGATGATTATCTCCCAGTTATGGTGGTTAGATATCTTCACTTTTCTGAGTATTACTGGGATTTTCGCTCTTTTAGTGGTGGGAACCTATCAATTAATTGCCGATCTTTCCGGGGAAGAGCGCCGGGGTACACTTAATTTTATCCGTCTGAGTCCCCAACCCGCCAAAACGATTTTTATCGGCAAACTTTTCGGGGTTCCCATTCTCCTCTATCTCGTCTGTCTTCTCGCTTTACCCTTTCACTTGGGGGCGGGTTTATTAGCAGGTATTCCCCTATCGTTAATTTTAGCCTTCTACGCGGTTCTGATCGCTAGTTGTGCCTTTTTCTATCATGCCGCCCTTAGTTTCGCTTTAGCCACGCCATGGTTAGGGGGATTTCAACCTTGGTTAGGCAGTGCTACAGTCTTATTCTTTGTGTTTTGTAGCACTATGATTACTTTAGAGAGCGGCCGTCCTAGCCCCTTTGATTGGTTAATTCTCTTTAATCCTAGTTTTGTCCTCCCCTATCTAGTTAAATCTACCTTTCTGCCCCCCGATGCGGTAGACTATCCAGGAATCTCACACATCTTTGATCTGCGTTGGTACGGTCAATCTCTCTGGCAATCGGTTATAACGGGTATTAGCTTAATTTTGCTCAATTTTGCCCTCTGCACCTACGGTTTAACCAGAATTCTCCAGCGTCGCTTCCATAATCCCCTCGCTACTCTTGTTAGTAAACCCCAAAGTTACTGGATGATGGGCTGTTTTAGCACTATTAGCCTAGGTTTTGTCTTCCAAACTCTGGAACCGAGCTATCTTTTCGATAATTTTGTCATTCTTAGCGTTTTTGTGGCGATTTTTGGCTTGTTAATCCTTTTTGCCCTCACTCCCCCCCGTCAAACTCTCCAAGATTGGGCGCGCTATCGTCATCTACAAGGAAAAAAGGGCATTAGTCTGGGGAAAGCTTTAATCTTTGGCGAAAAAAGCCCTTCTACCCTAGCCATGGCTGTTAACGCCGCTATTGCCATTTTATTTATCCTTCCCGCTATTTTTATCGCCCCTCTCGATGGATATAAACTAGCCACTGCAGCTGGGTTTCTCTTGGCAATGAACATGATTTTAGTCTATGCCGCTATCGCCCAATTATTGATGTTAGCCCGCACAAATAAACGCGCTTTGCTGGCAGCCACTAGCATCGGCATTTTGATTATTTTCCCCCGCCTCTGTTTTGTTGTCTTGCGAGTTGATCCCAGTCAATCTCCGCTTTTATGGTTTTTTACTTTTCTTCCCATTGCCGCTACTAAATACGCTACACTTCCCTCTTTCGCTTTGGCAATTTTCAGTCAGTGGTTGGGTTTAACCCTCCTCGGATGGCAAATTAATCGGCAATTAAATCGCCTTGGTGCCTCGACAACTAAAGCGTTAATCCCGGGCTGAAAAATACCGACTCACAGGGGGGATTAAATAATATCTCTTTGGTTAATTTTCTCCCCTTGAGTGTCGGTTAATTTTTTTTCCCAAAAAAGCTTGACAAAACCCCACGACTTGACAGATAATTTCTTATATAATGGGAATCCGTGCCTGCCTGCGAACCCCCTTTTTTCAGGTCAAATAAAGCCCAAAAAAATTAACCCCAAAAAGTAGGCTGAGTTAATTTCAGTTCCCATCTGATTAGGAGCATCTTTCAATTTGACAACGCCACATTTTTACCCCACCACCGATAAACTATCAACGATTAGCGAGGGAGTATAACAGGAGCCATTCCATTGATTATCGGCTCCCAAAGCGATTAAATTCTGCAAAGCTGTATAAACATTTCCCGTCACCATTGTATCTTTAACTCGTCCGGTGATTTTGCCCTTTTCTATGCGATAACCCAGATCGATATTGACAGAAAAATCGCCCGAAATATCCGCCCCATGACCTAAAATTTGGTCGATAACCAGGCCCTCATCTATTTGCGAGATTAAATCCTCTAAAGTTCCCTCTCCCGGTGCAACGATTAGATTAACCAAATCCGGCTGAGGATAAACCCCTAAACCGGGACGAAAACCGTTTCCCGTCGGAGTAGTTTTTAATAATCTGGCCGTGGTACGATCGCTATAGAATTCTTTAACTCTACCTCCCTCAATTAAAGATAAAAATTTGGTAGGAGTTCCCTCATCATCAAAGGGACAACTATAGGGTTCTCGATCCGGTTGTTGGGATAAAGTCAACTTTTCTGACATCACCAATTGACCGATTTTATCACTCCAGGGCGAAGACTTTTCTAGGATCTGTTTACCATTTAAAGCCATCGCCACCGTACCCCATAACAGGGTAACTGCATTAGCAGTCAATAAAATTGGTAATTTTCCCGTGGGACTATCCACATTATTGGCTGCCCATTGTAGTCGCTGCAATAACTGTTTAATTACCGTTTCGGGATGAGGTGTACTGCGAGTATATTCCCCATCATAAACCGCCAGAAAATCCTCCCCCCGCACCCATTCAATCCCCAGATAATAACTCAAAGCTGTATCGGTATATTGACAATATAAACCCTGAGAATTAACTAAACGGGTGATTTCCCGTTCACATTCCCATTCACCACTACAAATAACCTCAGGGTAAACTTGGCGAATTTGGCCAATCATTTGATTACCCATCTCGATTAAAGATTCTACCGCCACATCTTGCCCAATCGGGTCATAAATTGCCTGTCGTGGTGCCGAAAATTCGATTTCTTCCGGGTCATTGAGATAGGATAAATTTAACGCCGTTTCTACTAAAATTTCCGGTTCTACATCACCATAACCCACCGCTAACCCCGGACAACCCTCGCGCCATAATCTCAAGGCAGTTCCCACGGATTCGGAACTTTCTAACTGTTTAAGACGATTAGCCTCAAAAAAAACGGGATGGGAAAGGGAGGAAGATTGATAAACTTCGGCTGCCACCGCTCCCGATTTGAGAGCCAGTTCGATGAGTTGTTGCGGATCGATCGTCATGGTGATAGTTTTTGAGATAATAGCTATCTGATTATCTCAAGCCCCGGCACTTCGGCGCAAACGCCGCTAATAAGACTCCGGCGAGTTAAAAAATTTTTGCTTATTCATCGATATTTTTGAGCAAAGATGATCCAGTTGGCAAAAAAGTTATCATAGAATCGATCGAGAGCCAAAATAACTTCGATCAAAAGCTGCGTAAATTCTGTATTTTCTCTGGAAGTCTTAGATATAGCCTTTAGAATTTTGATCGTAGCGGTAGGCTAATTCAGATCAATTAAACTTCTTCCTCACTCCCGACTTTGTTAGTATCATGAACCCTAACTCTGGCCGTAAACGTTTATTATCCCTGATATCTGCTGTTTCTTGTAGTTCCCTGTTGATTTTATCCCCTCTAGCCCAGAGAGCGCAAGCAGACGATATTACGGATGCCTTAGAAGCGGTAATTGAATATACTGCTCAATTACATCAGATCAATTTTAAGTATTTGTTAAGCGATGGCCCGATAACCACTCCCTGCGGTGTAATTTCCCTAGCGGCTTTCTGCACCCTAGATAATACAGTCTACGTCAATCTCCAGCAAGTTACTCGCATTAGTGATAATCCCCTATTTCCCCTTTACGCCGTCGCTCACGAGGCCGCTCACGCTGTTCAGTGGAATCGGGGTATCGGTGGCATCGATGAAGGGGGAATGAGCATCGGCATTGAATTACAGGCCGATTGTCTTGCGGGAGATACCCTTTCCTGGTTATTTACCGAAGCGAGAGGTTTATCCAAACAGGATTATATACTAGCGGGAAAACTTCTAGCGGAAGCGGCCTCGGAAGTGGGCGATTTTGAAGCTCCTAATCGCTCCCACGGCACACCCCAACAGCGAGGTGATTCGGTCCTGCAAGGATTCTACGGGGAAAATCATCAAGCCTGTATGCGTTAGCTAACACTCAAGGCTGTATTTCCCCTAGAATGCCTAAAAAAGCTTAAAAAACTACTGTAACCCTAACCAAGATAACAGACCTTGGCCAGTGAGATACTCAATCAACAGGGTGATCACAAAACCAATCATAGCGGCCCTACCGTTGAGGCGCTCGGCATAGTCATTAAAGCCAAATTTGGGATCTTCTAATTTGGGGGTTTGAGTCGGTTGTGGTTCAGTCATAATCTTTACAGGCTGTTTACATTTCTTTACTATTCTAGCGGAGTTAGAAGTTAGGTTGTAACTAATTTCTAACTCCTCTCTATTTGCCCTAATCTCGACCGTTAAGAGCGATTAAAAGGCGCAGAATAAAGATAAATAGGTTGATATAGGTCAAATACATCGATAAAGCAGCGCTGAGATACTGCTCATCTCTGTAGGTACGGGGCAAGATGTAAAAGTCCACCACTGCCGAGCCGGCAAACAAGAAAACCCCGATGCCGGAAATAGCGATTTCTAACCAGGTGGGAGTAACGCCACCAAAGATAGAGAAAATTAGCTGACCAATGAGAACAATAAAAAGAGCGAGAATACCGATGCTCACGGTTTGAGTCAGGGCTAAACCATCTTTTTCTGACAGATTCGAGCCGATATTGCGTCCCAACACAAAAGCGATGCCGCAACCGAGGGCAGCAATTGCCACTCCTCGCAAACCGACACCGGAAGTACCTAAGGCCACATAGACGATTCCACTGAGAGTATAGCCAGAAAGAAGGCTATAGAGAGTCAGGAGGGGCAGAGCAGTGCTTTTATTGCCTCTTTCCGCAGTATTACGCGCGACAAAAAATAAAATAATCTCGGCAACCAGGGCGACAAAGAAAGTCGGGAAGAAAATCTGGGGATAGGATTGGAGCACACCTAAACCGCCATAGGTTCCCACCGCAGTCAAAATTAGACCGCCACCGAGATAGGGCAGGGCCTTGGGGATAACATTAGGGCCGATAAGAGCTTGGCTTTTGGCAGTGCGTAAAGCTTGACGAAAATTACTGGTATTACTCATGGTGACTAGGTTCGAGATACTTGTCTCAATCAATCTTGTTAAACAAAAACTATTCTTGATTAGTTCGTCAAGAATGGCGAATCGGAGGGAAGAAAAAAAAGTAACTTTCTCCCCAGCATCGATTCCCTCTTGATTGTAACGAAAAGACTAGGGATCGAGCTAAGTAGGTAGGTGTTAAAAATCCTCAGATACCCCCCCTTGACCGCTCAAGTCACCGTCAACAGAAGCCCGATTCAAGGCGATAATGTCCCGTCAACTGGATATTTCCTGTTTTTATTAATTACAATCCTCAGAGTATCCCCTGACCTAAAGCCAAACCTGTCACCAACATTCCTAACACTAGAAAAGGCTGGGCGCTGGCTTGATATTTGACATCATTTTTGAGCGGATCCCGCAGAAAATACATATCTTGGAAAGTGATCTGAGGGATAATTAGTAACAGTAAAATAGCGGCATAAAGATTCTGATGAATACTAATCAGATAACCCGCAATTCCCGCTTGAAAAACATCGATCATAATCACACAAATCCAAGCGGCAGTGGTAATTCCAAACATAACTGGCAAGGATTTTAAGCCTAATTTTTCGTCACCCTCCACACTTTTAAAGTCGTTAACTACAGCAATGCCTAAACCCGCCAGACTATAGATGAGAGTTAGGATCATAATTGTCCCATTTAACTGACCAAAAAGGGCGTGACCAGCCCACCAAGGTAATGCTATATAACTAGCACCGAGGGCATAATTTCCCAGCCAACCATTTTGTTTTAATTTTAAGGGTGGTGCTGAATAAATATAGGCGATAAAAGAACCAAATAGGGTTAAACAGAGCATGATCGGGAAATCATGACCGGCCCAGCGATCGAGAAGATAAGATATTCCTAATCCACCCACTAATAAAACCAAAATCTGGCCGACCACTTGCGGAATAGAAATTGCCCCCGAAGGAATCGGACGATAGGGTTCATTAATTGCATCGATTTCTCGATCATAAAAATCATTTAAAGTTTGGGTATAACCAGTCATCAACGGACCGGAAAGTAACATACAGGCGGCCGCTTTTAAGACATCTTCTAAAGACCAAGTATAATTCCCCGATGAAGCCGCCCCACAGACAACCCCCCAAATTAGAGGAATCCAAGTGATCGGCTTCATCAATTGTAAGCGGATTTTCCAGAGGGAAGTTTCTGCCGATGAGGCTCCTTTCATGCCCAATAATTGGCGAGTTTTTGCGCCTCGATTATCCTTGTTTTCTATCTCGGTGTTCGACATAATCCCTTAAAAAGAAATAATTAAGTAACCGTCTTGGAATTTCGCCCCTTTTACCGCTCGTCCGGTTAGCGGCGGTGGTACATCAATATTACGCCGTTGATCCCCAGCTTCGATGGTTAATTCTGGACCCGATTGCGTCAGTTTTACCTGTTTTTTCTCGAATCCGGGTAAATAAACCTTGACCTGAGCGGCTGCCGTATCGATTATTAACGGTTTGGGCGGCTGCACCGTGAGAAAATTGGGTAACTCGGCGATTAATTCCTGCCAATCTTCTCCTTGACGGTCGGGTAAAATCGCCGCCGGCAGCGGGGCAAAATCCTCCGTAGCACTCTGACAGCGATTAAAAATCACTCCCCCCACATTTAAACCGATTTGCTGCGCCGCACCCCAAAGATATTTGCCATCTGCGATCGCAATTGGATCATCATTGGTGACTAGATAGGCTAAAACTCGCCGAGGATTAGCTAAAGCCGAGCGCCCCTCGTCTAAAATGTTATTATCGGCCTTCTGCCCTAAACCGTCGGGATTAAAGGAGAAATTCAGGACGGCAGCGGCGATCGGTTGGAAAAAGGGAGAAAGGGTGCGACCGATCTCGGAATCACTAAAAACCTGCCGAAAACGCCGTAAATACCAGCCACCCACCTCTGGAATCCCCAACATTCTCAGACTGTTGATATCTCCGCTGCCGTCGTAGATGATGACATCGTAATTTCCGCTTTTATCCTGTTCGCGCA
The DNA here is from genome assembly GCF_027531715.1 of Microcystis sp. LE19-8.1F. Taxonomy (NCBI): domain Bacteria; kingdom Bacillati; phylum Cyanobacteriota; class Cyanophyceae; order Chroococcales; family Microcystaceae; genus Microcystis; species Microcystis sp. LE19-8.1F. The sequence continues at coordinate 28,885 of NZ_JAPZSO010000006.1, forward strand.
GGAAATTTAAAGCTAGAGCTTGATCCATACCGGGTAAAATGCCCAACTCTTGACCATAAACATTTTTCAAGGTGGGAGAACGCAAATACTGCTTTTCTAATTCCTTGACTTCTTCCCAACTTTTTTCTAGTAACTGGGTACTACTAAGCTGGATAACCGAGAGATTAGGGGCAATTTCCGTAATGGAGGAGCTAGGGGAGGCCTTGAGGAGTAATCCCCAAGCGGGGCTAGGATCCTGACCGATCAAGAGAACTTTTGACCCCAGACCAGCCATTTTTCTTGCCGAAGCGATCGCTATTGTACTGCGACCGCTGCCCCCCTTGCCCAAAAAGGTCAAAATTAAGGACATAATTAATTCCTAAGCGTTGTATTTAGATGAGTTTGAGTTCATCCTCAAAAAACCAAGTAGCGGTCTTATCATCGAACTGGACAACAGCACCAACACCGCTGCCATCGGTCATCTTAAAATTTTTGATGACACCCACTTTACCCAATTTACCCGCTACATCCGAGTTAACGCGGTCTCTTAAGCGACAGACCTTGACTTTTTGCCCGATTTCCATTACTTCCACAGTTTTAATAAGACGATAATTCAATAAACCAATCCTAAGTTTAATATAAATTCGTGTCAGATAAACCCCCCAATGCTCTTCAGTTATCGGTCTTTCTCAGATCATCTGCACTTAGCGATCATATATACTAAGTAGTTGGACAAAATCAACTTCTTGGTTAGGATAGGCAAGAGGCAAAAGGCAATAGGTAAGCCCCCCCGATGTCGGGGGGGTTGGGGGGGTAAGAGGTAGTTAGATATGTGTAATCAATTGTGTCTAGCTACTCAAAAAAGGGGTTTTATTTGGTTTCTGGGGCAGGATTTTGGAGATTTTCTATTTGTTCTCTTTGCTTGCGTTTAAACTCCTCGGCCGCTTCGTTGATATTATTGAGGGTGTCTTCCTGAAATTCCGCTCCGTCCCGGCTACGGCGAAAATTACTATTATGAATCAAGTCTAGAGGATTAAAACCACCGAGACCATCCCTGCCATCGGAACTACGTTCATTTTTTTGATAATCCGGCTGACTGGGGTTCAAGCTTTGAGCTAACACTTGCGGATTAAAATCAGCCCCGACTAATAAAATAGTAGCTAGGAATAAAGACGATTTGAGCAACATTTTTTGAGTATTCATAATCTGACTAACTCCTCAGAAAATTAAGTGGGTAGGTGTTAAAAGTTGTCAGCCCCCCCCTTATCAAGGGGGGACTAAGGGGGGATCGGCATCCCCCTTATCAAGGGGGGCAGGGGGGATCAGAGGCAAAATCTATCTTCAATTTAATTATAACTACTTACTTATCTAGTTTTTGGTGGTGAGAAAGTTGTAGGCTTTTCAGTGAACAGTAAACTGATAACTGGTAACTGGTAACTGATAACTGATAACTGATAACTGATAACTGATTTAAGCAAAACGACGACGAAGTAAGGGCTGAATTGCTAAAAGGATTAGCAGATCAAAAGCTAAGAGCAGGCCTAAAACTGTCAAGAAATTGAGGTCAAGCCAAGGGGTTTGTAAGACTATGCTATCAAAAGACCAGTGCTGATTGAAATAAATATAACGGATCGGTTCGATCGCATAGGTAAGAGGGTTGAGACTAGCGATTACTTGTAACCAATCTGCCATAAAGTTTAAGGGAGCGAGGGCGGTACTGGCAAATAAAAGCGGTAAATTGGTGACGAAAATGACGGCGATTAATTCGATATGTCCGGGCAGAGCAAAGGTTAAACTGAGACTTAAGGCAGTCATCCCCAAAACTATTAGGAAAACAATCAAAGCGATCGCACCTAATCCCGTTAAACTGGGCAATCCTGCCCCTAAAAAGGCACTAGCGGCCACGATCGAGGCGGTTTGGATGAAACTGAGGGCGATAATATAGATGGTAGAAGCGGCCACGATCGAGTAACGAGTGGTTAAAGGTGCCACCAAGAGACGGTTAAGGAAGCCAAATTCTCGATCGAACATTACCGGCAAACCAGCATTGAGGGCCCCAGAAAAAGCGGTAAAGACAATCACCCCGGGGGCGAGAAATTTAGCATAACTGAGATCGTTGCCGAATAGACCCTGGGGAGCCTTATAAAACAATGCCCCAAATAAAATCAGCCACATAAATGGCTGAATTACCCCCGCGATTAGGGTTGAAGGACGACGTTGTAATTGGATGAACAGACGTTTAGTCATGGCCAGAGTTTCTTGCAGAAATTCCCCTAGCACATTTCCCCCATCGTCCACCGTTGCTGCTCTAGTGGGATTGGGGGCTAAACTAGCTTTTAAGGAAGAAGGTGTGATGGTTTGGCTCATGAAATATTTACCTCTAATGCAGTCTCAACGAGTAATTTGGATAGTCAACAGTTTATAAGTGATCAGATGGCTCTCTTGGGGTTCCGGTGATCGGCAAATCCTCTCGAAAAAAAGGCTGACACCCTACCACTTCTCCAATATACAAGGGGCGCAAGCCCTGGTGGAGAGGAATGTAAATATTTATTAAATTGTAGCTTTTGATACAATGCGGGGGGGGGAAGTGTGTATGCTCTCCTTGAGCATTTGCTTGTCATTGTTTTGGGTTGCCCTATTGCTTAACCCGAATCGAAATGTCACGCACTCAAACCATTTACCATTAACCCTTTTTTTTTGATGAAATTACAACTCGGCATTCTATCCGGGGTTGCCCTGGCTACTCTGGCAACGGCTAGTGCGGCACAAGCTGCAAGCGTGACTGTCAATAATTTTTCCTTCGAGACACCATCAAACCCTAATTTTTCACCAGTTATTACCGGTTGGACTGTGAGTAGTGGCAACGCGGGGGTTCAGCCATTCAATGCGACTCAATTTCCAAGCGGAGTACCCGACGGTTCGCAGGCGGCTCTTATTGCTTTCAATGGTGGATCGATCCGTCAAGATGTAGCCGCCACTTATCAAGCCGGAACTCGATACACGCTCAATTTATTCGCGGGTATTCGTCTAGATGAACCGGGCAACTTGACCTTGCCGAACAGTACAATTTCGCTTCGCCGGAGTGATAATAATACGGTTTTGTCGAGTTTTACATTTAATCAGAGTTCCTTTTCGTCAAGAGGAGTATTCTTATCGTTCAACACTTCTTATCTGGCGGGGATTGCCGATCAGGGTGCGGGAATTCGCATCTCTATTGACCGTCCGAATAATGGGGGGACACAATTAGTTTTCGATAACGTTACACTTAATGCGACTCCTGTCCCCGAACCCACGAGTGTTCTTGGTTTTATCACCCTGGGCGGTTTAATGCTAGGGGGTGCTGTGGGCAAAGCGAGAAAATAATGCCCAAGGGAGAGGAGACGCGGGTTTCCTCTCTCTTTTTTGAGGGGTTTCATGGGAAGATCGCTATGGTGCAATCCCGATCATAATGAAACGAGACTCGATATTTTACCGGCTTTTTCAACAATCTCCCTCCCTTCTCTTCGATTTACTGGAAAACCCGCCAGATAATGCCACCGAATACCGCTTTGACTCCGTAGCCGTCAAAGAACCCAAATTTGAGATCGATGGCGTATTCCTGCCACCCGATAATGATAGTAGCGGGGTGATCTATTTTTGCGAAGTGCAATTTCAAAAAGACGAACGACTCTATGAAAGGGTATTTGGCGAATCATTTTTGTATTTTTATCGTCAGCGAGAACGATTTACCGATTGGCAAATTGTTGTCATCTATCCCACCCGTAGCCTAGAACAAAGTAACACCCATCCCTACCGGGCGCTGCTCAATTGTAATCAGGTGCATCGAATTTATCTGAACGAATTAGGGGAAATTCAGCAGTTACCCCTAGGGGTTGCCTTGATGGTACTCACTACTGTGGAAGAAACCCAAGCACCAGAAAAAGCCCGCTATTTACTGGCACGAACCCAAGAGCAAATTGCAGATACAGAAGCCAGTCGCGCCATAATAGAAATGATTGCCACAATTATGGTGTATAAATTTACTAACTTGAGTCGGCAGGAGGTTGACGCGATGCTAGGACTACAATTGGCAGATACAAGGGTATATCGTGAAGCCAAGGAAGAAGGACGACTGGAAGGACGACTGGAAGGGGAATCTGCCCTGATTTTACGTCTGTTGCAACGTCGCTTTGGTGCAGTGGATGAGGTATTGGCTGCCCGAATTCAGGCTTTAGAAATCGAGCAATTAGAGTCCCTGGCTGAGGCTTTGTTGGATTTTACAACCTTAAACGACCTAGTGCTTTGGCTAAATCGCCCCTCGCAACCGCTTAACTAAACTTAGTCAAACCTAAGCCACCTGAAAGGGTGAGTTGGGAAATTTTGATGGCCAAATATCCATCCCTGACGATGGGTGACAAGGGCAATTCTCGTCGGAGGGTAGATAAAAGTTTATGCGGATGGCGAGACTCGAACTCGCAAGGCGTAAGCCACACGCCCCTCAAACGTGCGTGTCTACCAGTTCCACCACATCCGCTTGATTTTAGCTTAATCACTATAGCACAGAAAAAAAATAATCTGCAAGCAAATTTTAAAAATTACTGCCGCACAACTTTCGCGCCACCTGAGTTAGCACGGATAAACCTTTTAGGGAACCTTGAATCAAATGGAAGGCCGGGATGGGACGGATTAACATTTTTCGAGCTAGGGGCAATGGTAGCAGCTGACCTTGATTATCAATTGCCGGGGCTAAATCGGGTAAATCCTGTGTCACCTCGTCGCTAATCACGCGCACAATTGCCACTTTTTGCCCCGATAAAGCCGCTAAAATCCTTGCTCCTTCCATATCTACCACTTCATAGCCCCCCTGTCCTAAACGTCGTTTTTCCTCGGATCGGCTAATCAGGCGATCGCTGGTTAAACCTTTAACAAGACTATATCCAGTTAATTGTGCGATTTCTGCGGTTATTTCCGGTTCGCACTGCCAATAATTCCCCTTTTCCGCGCCACAACCTTGACAGATTACCCCATCTCCGACTCGATAGCGATCGCTAAGACTGCCCGCTAATCCCATAAGCACAATTTTTCCCGTGAACTTATTAAGAAATTCTAGAGATTGCCTAGAGACTGGGGAACTGTCGAGGAATTCTGGAGCGCCAAGGTTAATCGGGATAATTTGCGGGGCTAAATCGCCGATTTTCCTTAATCCTCGGCGGATTGAGCTATGCTCGGCCCCCCGGGGAACGAGAATAATATCTTCAGGTGTGAGCATGAAATTTTTGAGAAAGTTTCCTAATTAGTCCAGTGAGATGTTATAAACAATAATAGTGAACTAATTAGGAATAATTCTTAAGTAAATAGCCCTGCCACTGACTGGGCGATTGTCTTTCTCACCATGAAAAAGTCTGTAATTCTGCGTTTATCCGAGGTTAACAAGCGTTTTCCCGCTTCTCCTACTCTAGCTGTCGATAATATCAGTTTTAGTTTAACAGAGGGCGAAATTCTCGGATTATTGGGCCCGTCGGGTTGCGGTAAAACCACTCTACTGCGGATGATTGCGGGATTTGAAAAACCATCTCAAGGAGTGATTGAATTGGGAGGGCGAATAGTTGCCGACGAAAAAACCTTTATTCCCCCAGAAAAACGCAATACGGGCATGGTTTTTCAGGATTACGCTCTTTTTCCCCATTTAACCATCGCCGAAAATATCGCCTTTGGGTTAAAAAACTCTGGGGAGAAATTATCGAGCAGAGCTATTAACGCTAGGGTGGCGGAAACTTTGGATTTAGTCGGACTGCAAGGACTAGAAAAACGTTATCCCCATCAGCTATCGGGAGGACAACAGCAAAGAGTCGCCCTCGCCCGCGCTTTAGCCCCAAAACCCTCTTTAATCCTCTTAGATGAACCTTTAAGTAATCTCGATGTGCAGGTCCGGCAACGCTTACGACACGAGATCCGTCATATCCTGAAAGCGACTGGTATCTCGGCCATTTTTGTCACCCACGACCGGGAGGAAGCAATGGTGATCAGTGACACAATTGCGGTCATTTGTCAAGGAAAATTAGAACAAATTAACAATCCCGAAGAAATTTATAGTCATCCGGCCTCGCGATTCGTGGCCGAGTTTGTCACCCAAGCTAACTTTCTCCCCGCTAGACGGAAGGGGGAACAATGGCAAACCGAGATAGGAGTCTGGGAAATTGCCGATGGTCAAGATTTGGACAAAGGGGAATTGATGCTGAGAGAGGAAGATGTCAAAATTAACCCGGATGAGACGGGAGATCTAGTTATTTGCGATCGCCAATTTTTGGGGCGGGAATACCGTTATTGTCTGCTAACGGCCACCGGCAGCCAAATCCACGCTAGAACAACGATTAACACCCAATTAGACATCGGTACAAAGGTAAAACTATCAATTATTCCCGATAGCGTCCGTGTATTTGCCGACTGATAAATCACATCTGACTTGAAAGTGGGTGTAGGGTGTGGGGTGTAGGGTGTAGGGTGTGGGGAGATTTTTTTTAGTAAAAAGGCAGCTCCGAGCTTATCGCTTAATACTATTGACTGATAACTTACCCACTGATAACTTACCCACTGATAACTGATAACTGATAACTGATAACTGATGCAAGGCTGATGGCTAATATTGATATCGATCGCGATTTAGGACTAGGGTGGCATTTTTAGCGACAAAATCAATAATTTTTTTGGCCACATCCACACCGGTGGCCGCTTCTATTCCTTCTAAACCGGGAGAGGAATTGACCTCAATAACCACAGGCCCGTGATTGGACCGCAATAAGTCCACACCCGCAACCCTTAAACCCATGGCTTTAGTGGCCCGTATAGCTGTACTGCGTTCCTCTGGGGTTAATTTTATTTTTTCTGCTTTGCCACCGCGGTGAAGATTAGAACGAAAATCCCCTTCGGCCCCCTGTCGTTTCATCGAGGCTACCACTTTTCCATCGATGACAAAACAGCGCAGATCTGCCCCACTGGCCTCTTTAATATACTCTTGTACTAGAATATTAGCCTCTAATTGCCGAAAAGCTTCAATAACTGACTTGGCTGCTTGATCGGTTTCCGCTAAAACTACCCCAATACCTTGGGTTCCTTCTAATAATTTAATCACGAGAGGGGTGCCGCCGACGGTTTCGATTAAACCATCGATATCTTGAGTTGCGTGGGCAATTCCCGTCACCGGTAAACCTATCCCTTCCCGAGCGAGGATTTGCAGACAACGCAATTTATCCCGCGACCGGGAAATTGCTTGCGAGTCGTTGGCAGTAAAAACATTCATCACCTCGAATTGTCGGACGACTGCGGTTCCATAGAAGGTTTTTGAGGCGGCAATACGGGGAATAATTGCGTCGAAACTCTCCAAGGGTTTACCGTTATAGACAACCGTGGGTTTATGGGAGGTGATGTTCATGTAACAGCGCAAATAATTGATCACTCGTACCTCATGTCCTTGGGCTTCTCCCGCTTCTTTCAGTCGCTTAGTCGAGTAAAGAGAAGCATCTTGCGATAAAATAGCGATTTTCATAAATTGTTCGCTTAAATATTGCTTTTAAAACTGAATAGCTCCTTATTCCCCCATATTGGCTTTTTTGGCCGGCAACTCATAAAATTTCTGCTCTCGATCGAAGTCCATCGATTATTATGGCGCTGACAGTTCCCTTTGAACAGTTGGGTTAGGTAAAAAGCAAAAAAGATCAAGCTTAAGACTAGATTGGTTTTTGTCGTCAGGCTAAGTTTAAGTTATAGTTTTTAAGTATTTAATTGACTAACAAAGACTAGAGAAGGAGCGAAGGTAAAAGATGTCAATTAATAAATACAATTTTGTTAGGGTTTTACTCCTAGTCATGAGCGATCGGTTAGAATGATAAGGTGAGCAATGACAATAATTAAGTAGCTGGTTATAATTAAATTTAAAATGGATTTTAGGTTCGATCCCCCCTGCCCCCCTTGATAAGGTAGGGTTGATTCATGAATCAACCCTACCCTTGATAACGGGGGTGTCTGATAATTTTTAACGCCTACCTACTTATGACTTTACTAGCGAAATCTTTAGAGGAACTGACCGACTGGGTAAAAGACCAGGGACAACCCGCTTATCGGGGTAAACAATTACACCAATGGCTATACGAAAAAGGGGTGCATTCTTTGGCGGATATTTCCGTATTCCCCCAAGAATGGCGCAGCAAGATGGCAGATTATCCTATCGGTCGTTCCCTTATACATTATCGCACTGTAGCACCCGATCGCACTCGTAAATATCTGCTAAAACTGGCCGATGGTTTAATCATCGAAGCGGTGGGAATTCCTAGTGAAAAAAGATTGACAGTCTGTGTTTCTTCCCAAGTGGGTTGCCCGATGGCCTGTGATTTTTGTGCCACGGGAAAAGGGGGTTTTACTCGTAATTTAAAAGCACATGAAATCGTTGACCAAGTATTAACAGTACAGGAGGATTTTCAACAGCGAGTTAGTCATGTGGTATTTATGGGTATGGGGGAACCTTTATTAAATATCCCCGAAGTGGTGACAGCGATTCATTCCCTGAATCAAGATGTGGGTATCGGTCAGCGTTGTTTAACGATTTCTACCGTGGGATTACCCCATAAAATCAAGCAACTAGCCGAACATAATTTACAAGTAACTTTTGCTGTTAGTCTCCATGCTTCTAATCAACAAGTTCGATCTAAATTAATCCCCAGTGCCGACCATTATCCCCTAAGTAATCTGATCCAAGACTGTCAGGAATACGTTCAAATCACGGGACGAAGGGTGACATTTGAATACATTCTTTTAGCGGGAGTGAATGATTTACCCGAACACGCAGGGGAATTAGTAAAACTGGTGAAAGGGTTTCAATCCCACGTCAATCTCATCCCCTATAATCCTATTCAAGAGGTAGATTATCAACGGCCTGATGAAAAGAGAATTAAGGCTTTTAAAACTATTTTAGAACAGGAAAAAGTCGCCGTTACTGTCCGTTATTCCAGAGGTTTAGCGGCCGATGCGGCCTGTGGACAATTGCGATCGAGCGTCATGGTACAATAAACGACCGTAAATCGGCCATTAACTAGGGTTGGCTGAATAAATCTAAAAACGTTGTTGGGTAAAACTTTTAGACTTTTGGGAAATCCAAAAGTGCCAGCCATTGGAGGGATCGGGGGGAAAATTCAGGGGAAAAGTACCTTAAAATAAAACCCTACACCCTACACCCTACACCCTACACCCCACACCCTGGCCCCACGAGAAACTTTTTGCCGCAAACCCTAACTAGATTGCTAGTCTCCCTGCTAGGCTAAACTAGAGAACTATAACATCAATGTAGGAGCCATTTCGATGCAAAGTCTCTCTAGTGCCAAAGAAAATCGCCTTTTTGTCTATGAAGTCGTCGGTTTAAGTCAAAATGACAATACTGATAACCTAGATTATTCTATCCGTAAGAGTGGCAGTGTCTTTTTAACCGTTCCCTATAGCCGCATGAATCAAGAAATGCGTCGGATTACCCGTTTAGGCGCTCGCATCGTCAGCATTAAACCCTTAAACGCAGCCGAGGTCTAGTAGTTCATAAAATAATCATCGCTAATATCTGTCCCCCGCTCTTGTCCTGATCAGGCAAACCAGGGGGACTTTTAGCATACATAAATGGGGAAAAATAACATAAATCTTAATAAAAAGTAAAAATGCTGCAAATGTAACAGATTTTAACCAGAGAGTTGAGCTATTTTCAAGGAAAGGATAAAAGCGATGTCTGTGGTTTTTTTAAGATAACTCTCAATTAGGCCTAGGTGTAGTGTACCGATGGTAGGCTAAACTATGGAACGATTATCGTGACTTGAGTTGGGAGTTATATTTAATGTACAGTCCGAGTACACTAGCGGGAAACCGTTTATTTGTTTACGAAGTGGCGGGTCTCAATCAAAACGACAATACTGACAGCTTGGATTATTCAATCCGTCAGAGTGGAAGCGTGTTTTTCACGGTTCCCTACAGTCGCATGAATCAAGAAATGCGTCGGATTACCCGTTTAGGTGGTCGTATCGTCAGCATCAAACCCTTAAATGGGATTGCCCCCGTAGCAACTGTTTCTAGTGCCTCCACACCACAGCCAATCGCTCAATCATCGCCCGTCCCCGAACAGACCAAGAAAAAGGCCATGACTCAAGCGAAAGAAAAAACAGATATCCCCGTCAACATCTACCGTCCGAATCAACCCTTTATCGGCAAATGTATCGAGAATTATGCTCTCGTTGATGAGGGGGGTATCGGTATCGTACAACACGTCACCTTTGACCTTTCTGGGGGCGATTTACGCTATTTAGAAGGGCAAAGTATCGGTATTATCCCTCCGGGTACCGATGCTAATGGCAAACCTCATAAATTGAGACTCTATTCGATCGCCTCTACCCGTCACGGTGATAAATTAGACGATAAAACCGTGTCCCTCTGCGTGCGTCAGTTAGAATACCAACACCCAGAAACGAAGGAAACCGTTTATGGGGTTTGTTCCACCTATCTCTGTAATATAGGGGTGGGGGACGATGTGGCTATTACTGGCCCCGTGGGTAAGGAAATGCTGCTACCCAGTGATGAAGATGCCACTATCATTATGATGGCCACCGGGACGGGAATCGCTCCCTTCCGAGCTTTCCTCTGGCGGATGTTCAAGGAACAACACGAAGATTATAAATTCAAAGGTCTAGCTTGGTTGATTTTCGGAGTTCCCAAAACGGCCAATATTCTCTACCAAGAAGAATTAGAGCAAATAGCGGCGGAATTTCCCGATAACTTCCGTCTCACCTATGCCATCAGCCGGGAACAGCAAAATCCCCAGGGTGGCAGAATGTATATTCAACACCGGGTAGCCGAACACGCTGACGAAATCTGGAATCTACTCCAAAGTCCCAAAACCCACGCTTATATGTGCGGACTGAAAGGGATGGAAGATGGTATCAACGATGCTATGAGTGGTGCCGCCACTAAAAATAGTGCTGATTGGTCTGTCTATCAGAAACAACTGAAAAAAGAACATCGCTGGCACGTAGAAACCTACTAAACCAAAAAGGTTCTCTGAAAATTTTTTCGGGTGGGCATTGTCCACCCTTTTTGTCATGGCTTCGGTTAAGATCGGTTTCTTAAAAGGCCTTTAAAAAGATGAAATTCTCTCGACGCTTTTTTCCCGTTTTCCTTGCCCTCTGCCTACTGTTTATTTTGCTGCCCCGGGCCTGGAGTTTTACTAATAGCCAAAAAGAAATTCTGGCAGCTCTAAAAACAGCCGAGATTATTTATCTGGGAGAAAGGCACGATAGTCAAGCCGATCATCAGGCCCAATTAGCTATTATCGAGTATTTACAGGCTAATAATCCCCAAATAGCGATCGCTTTTGAGATGTTTCAACGTCCTTACCAAATCTATTTGGATCAGTATTTAGCCGGCAAAATTAGCGAAAATCAGTTGAGAGAAAAAAGTGAATACGACCAACGTTGGGGATTTGATTGGGAATTTTACGCCCCGATCCTGCGCTTGGCCAAGGCGAAAAAACTACCAGTGATCGCCCTAAATACACCCACGGAAATCACTAGAAAAGTGGCACGGGAGGGATTAGAAAGCCTCTCCACCTCAGAAATGACCTACATTCCCCCTAAAAGCGAAATAAACCAGGATAACGAGGAGTACCGTCAACAGATCCTAGCCGTTTATCAGCAACACACGGGGGGCAAAAGTCAGGGATTCGATCGCTTTTTTCTGGCACAGGTCCTCTGGGATGAAACCATGGCCGATGCGATCGCTAAATTCTGGCAAGCTCATCCCGAATATCAGATCATCGTCCTAGCAGGAAAAGGTCATATTGCCTACGGTTACGGTATTCCCAGTCGAGTCCAAAGAAGATTAGGCGATCGCGTCAGCCAGCGCTCGGTTTTCTTGGGAGACGCGCCTCAATCATCACCGGAAGAAACCAAAAAACCCGCCGATTATTTTTGGCAGGGGCAAAATTAAGCCAGTCAGGAGCTAGGGAGCAAGGGATGATAAGCTAAGATGCCAGTCTTTCAATTTAGTAGATAATAGGTCTGAAAAACTGAGGCTATTTTATGATTAATTTAACCTGTCAAGATACCGAAACGCTCGATCGCATTTTAGCTGTGACTCGTGCCGTGGGTTGGGGTGGTGCTAAAATTCTCCAATCCTACTACCGCGGTGAAGAGGATTTAGCCGTCAACGAGGAAAAAAAAGGCGGACCTGTGACGGCGGCGGATTTAGCGGCAAATCACTATATTTTAGGGGAATTACAAACAAATTTCTCGGATATCGACTTTGGTTATCTAAGCGAGGAAACCCATCAGGGTAATGAAGCTATCCCGAAAGATTGGGTATGGATTATCGATCCTTTGGACGGAACCCGCGATTTTATCGACAAAACGGGAGAATATGCCCTACATATCGCCTTATGTTATCAAGGAAGACCGATCATCGCCGTGGTTGCCCTGCCGGATCAAGGAAAACTCTATTTTGCCCAAAAAGGAAAAGGCACTTTTCTAGAAACTAGCGACGGAAATATTACACAGGTAAAAGTTGCCAATAAAGATAAAATTACCGATCTCTATCTGGTGGTTAGTCGTACCCATCGTGACCAACGTTTTGATAATTTATTAAGTCAAATACCCTTCTTCGGTAAAAATTATGTGGGCAGTGTGGGCTGTAAAATTGCCACGATCCTCGAACAAAAATCCGATGTTTATATCTCCCTATCGGGGAAATCGGCGGCTAAAGACTGGGATTTTGCCGCCCCAGAGTTGATTTTAACGGAAGCAGGCGGCAAATTCTCCTATTTTGACGGTCAACCGGTGCGCTATAATCGCGGCGATGTGCGGCAATGGGGGGGGATCATGGCCAGTAATGGTCCTTGTCATCAACAACTTTGTCAGTTGTCCACGGCAATCCTCGCCCAAATTGATGCCACTGTCTAATTTCTGCCCCCCTAACCCAGAATCAGAGATCGCTAGAATGGAAAAAAACCAGATCGAGAAATGTTACGGTTAAAAACTTGGCAAGGGTTGATTTTAGCAGTTCCGATCGCCGCTGTGGTCATCTTTCTGATCGTGGCCGCCAGTGTCCAGATCAATCAATGGGGTTTGAATTGGATTTGGGCAGTTTTTACCCTGATTTTTGTTGCTTGGCGCTTCCTGTTGGTCAAATGGACGCGCCCAGCAGTCGGGGAAATTGAAGCCGCCATTGGGGAAATTAAGGCAGAATTAACCCCTCCTGAGGGTGATTCCGGGGGAAATGTTGAGGAAATTATCGAGAGGATTATCGTCGAGTCCCGCAATGATCGCCCGGTTTGGGAAGATTGGGCGACTTTTTGGCAACGCTGTCAGGATTTGGTCAGTGCCATCGCCCATATATATTACCCCGATGTCAAGTACCCCTTATTAAATATTTACATTCCCCAGGCCTACGGTTTAATTCGGGGAACTGTGGATGATAGCGATCGCTGGATGCAGAATCTTTCCCCGGCCCTGAATCAAATCACCATCGGCCAAGCCTATCAGGCCTACGAAGTTTATCAAAAATTGCAACCCTCGGCCCAGAAACTTTGGCAGGTCTGGAATTGGGCGCAATGGGTAATTAATCCTGCCGCCGCAGCGGCTAAAGTTGCCAGTCAAAAGTACAGCGATCGAGCGGATCAGCAATTATTAGTCAATTTAGGGCAAGTTTTGCGGGAAAATGCCCTAAGAAACCTCTCTCGCCAAGCGGTGTTACTCTACAGTGGCGGCAATCTCGCCCCAACTCTCCCCACCAAGACCAAAATCGCCACTACTACTCTCAAGGAAATTCTCGCCCAAGCTGAACCGATCACGGAAATCGATCGCCAACCGGTTAATATTCTGCTGGTTGGACGCACCGGGGCCGGCAAAAGCAGTTTAATTAATACTCTCTTTCGGGCCGATTTAGCCCAAGTGGATCTATTGCCCAGTACCGACGCGATCCAATCCTACCATTGGCAAACCCCAGAAGGAGACGAGTTAATCCTCTGGGATACCCCGGGCTACGAACAGGCAAATCGGGCCGATGATCGGCAAAAGGTTCTTAATTATGCCAAAAACGCCGATTTATTGATTCTGGTAACTCCCGCCCTCGATCCCGCCCTGGCCATGGATGAGGCTTTTCTTAAAGATTTGCAACAAACTATTGACAATTTACCAGTTATAGTGTGTGTTTCTCAAGTCGATCGCCTGCGTCCGGTGCGAGAGTGGCAACCTCCCTATAATTGGCTGACGGGAGAAAGTCCCAAAGAAGTCAATATCCGCGAATGCTTGCAGTATCGGGCGGAATTATTCGAGGATCTCTGCGATCGCATTTTGCCGATGGTCAGTCAACAGCCGGATAGAGAAGCTTGGGGGGATGAGGAGTTATCAATCGCTTTACTGGGGGCAATTTCGCCCGCAAAACAGTTGCGTTTAGCCCGTTTTTTAGCGGATTTAGAAACTCGAACTCTGGCAGCGGCGAAAATAATCGATCGCTATACTTTACAGATGGCCACGGGGCAAGGTTTAACGGCCCTATTAAAAAGTCCTATTCTAGGTTTTATCTCCACTTTAGCAACGGGAAGACCGACTTTAGCCTATCTTTTAGCTGAACAAATTCCTGTGGAACAATTACCAGTAGCGATCGGTAAATTACAGATGGCCTACGAGCTTTATTCTCTCTTAAATACGGAGAATAAAAGTTTTGATTTATTGGCACTTTGGCCAATACTATTAGAAAATTCTAGCACTGCCGACAGGGAAGCTTGGGCCTGGGGTCATGCTCTGGTAGAATATTGGACAAAGAACCTATCGATCGAACAGTTCCGGTCAAGTTATCAGGGGTATTTAGAAACGACAAAAACAGGCCTTTAACCAGATTAATTAAGCTAAAACTTTCTTCCACTTTAAAAGTATAGGAGAGTGGGGAGGAGAGGTTTCTGGGGTTGAGATTTCTGGCCTTTGTACTAAAATTCCTCAGTAGGCAGTTTAAATGCAGTGCAGCTTATACTAAATCCGTTGAGTAATACTAAATCCTGTTTAAAAAGTATAGGATAGTGGGGTGTGGGGTGTGGGGTGTGGGGTGTGGGGTGTGGGGTGTGGGGAGAAACAATTCATAACTTGAGAGTTAATCACACTATTAAAAAGGGATTTGGTATAACGCACAGAAAACGGGTTTCTCCGAGAAACCCGTTTTCTCCTCATGCACTCATGCAAAAAGGGGAATAAATAATCAGTCTTTAATAACCAGATTTAGTATGACAAAGCATTAGCCTCGATTTCTGCATCGCTCATCGATTTAACTCGCTCCCAATCGGTTAAATTATTAATATCTGGGGGATTATTTTCTATATTTATCCTTCCTAAAGCTAGTCTTTCCAGATGCGGTGGCCAGTGCAGAACTACAGTGATATACTAAGGATAACTTGATCAATACTTTCTAGGGAGATTTTGCTATCAATTCCCAGAAAGTATCGAGGTTTAGGTTTTGCGTCCGAGAAAATTAATAATCCGGGGACTAATTTCTTTTGACCAATGTTCTTGGGGATAGTGTTTTGCTTCCGCGAGGGGGATTAATTCCACTCCTGATTTAGTAGCTAATTTTTCAACGGTGACAGAAGATAACCAAGGGTCCGCCATTCCCCAGACAAAAAGGATAGGTTTTTCAAAGTTCTCTAAACCTGTCTCAATTTCTGCCATAGTTTTCGATAGGTTTAAATTGCGAATCGTGGCCAGTAAAGCGCGACCCACTGCCGAAGTTTTTAGATAAGGTTGACGGAAAATAGCCAGATCTGCATCACTAATCACAAAACCGCTACCAGTTTCTAAAGTACGATCGACTAATAAGGGATCTTGAGTCGCCATATCTCCGAGGAAAGGTAGCCCCCATTGTTTCATTATCCAGGGTAATTTGACATCACTGGAGAGGGGAGTATTTAAAACGATCAAGCGCTCAATTTTATCAGGATTTTCTAGGGCGTATTGTAAACCGACGGAGGCTAAAAAACCCTGGACAATGAGGGAGATTTTCGGCAATTGGAGAGCTTGAATAAAATCGGCCAAGGCTTGACAAAAAGCGCTAGGTGTGTAGGCGAAATCTCTGGCATCGGGTTTAGCGGATAAACCGGAACCGATCCAATCGGGGGCAATAGCATTAATGTTATATTCTTCTAAACTGGTTAACAATTCCCGCCAAATATAGCCATGGGCGGGTAAACCATGGAGTAGGATCACGGGGGTTGTGTCCGGTTGTTGAGCGGGGTTAACCTGTCGATAGAACCACTTGAGAGGGCCGACTTCGAGAAAACTTTCTAAAATAGCCATGGTTAATGGGGGATTAATAATCATTAACCATTGTCTAACGTCTAGGAACCGATCGCACCGGCAATTTTCCCACCCTGGCAGTTATAGGGAGCTTGCGTCGAGACTTTGTGCTTCTCCGGGGGTTAAGGGTAAATGAAGACCGCATTCTTGTTTTAAACCCTTGAAACGGGTGTCTCGTTCGTTGCTATCATCGGCGGTTAAAGGCCGACTGGAGTGCCAATCGCCGACGGAGACATAACCCAGATCAAAATAGGGATGGTAGGGAAGATCGTATTTAGTCAGATACTGGTATATGGTTTTGGCATTCCAGTCAAGGATCGGTAATATTTTGTAACGTTCGCCCTGTTGATTGACCCATTGGAGAGTTTTGCGGTGGTCGGTTTGGTCGCGACGTAAACCCGCTAACCAAGCGGTGGCCTTTAATTCCTTCAGGGCCCGTTGCATCGGTTCCACCTTGCGGATTTTGTCGTAGAGATTGAGGGAGTCGAGATCGTTATTTGACCACAGTTTACCGTGGATTGCTTCCATGCGGGCGGGACTGAGGGAAGATTGATAAACTTTCAGGTTTAAATGGAGGCGTTGGCTTAAGTCTTCGGCAAATTGATAGGTTTCTGGGGGAAGATAGCCGGTATCGATCCAAATGACGGGAATATCGGGGATAATTGCGGTGACGAGGTGCAACATCACCGCCGCCTGAATGCCGAAACTGGTACTCATCACCAAACCTTCCCCAAAGGTGGCCGCGCTCCAAGCGACGATTTCTGCGGCGTTAGCGGAGTCAAAACGTTGATTAATTCTGGCGAGGTCGAGGGATAGAGGGGAGGAAAAAGACCGGTCGGCAGTGGCGATGAAGGCGGTTTCTAGGGCCTGTGGATGAGAATTAAGCAAGTGTAAATCTGGCATTCTGGCTAAGATTTAAGGTATTAGTAGCGGCGGATACTGATAGAGTCCAATCTATCCCTGTAATTGGATTATAGCATTGGGCCATCGACCCGCTCTAGCTATTCCTTTTCCTTTCTAGAGCCTGGTTATTCGATCGAGGATAAGCTGTTCGTAATTTAAATTGCTTGTTGAGACGAGGCAAGAGGCAAAAGGCAACACACCCCCAACCCCCACCCCCCCGCCCCCCCCGACATCGGGGGGGTCGGGGGGGCAAGGGGGGGGAGATTCGGCTAATCTAAGAATAAGCGGTTTAAATGCGTCTTAGCTTAATGGAACTAACAGGCCTCAATTGTATCTTAGTCGCTGATTTCAGGATAATTGGACTCTCAGCCCGGCTACTGCGAGAAAAGTTACTATTTAGTAATTCTTTACTTTAAGTTAAGAAACTTATCTAAGGCTAGAACCATATTTGGCGGCCAACGGCGCACGCTTTTTACCCAATCGAGGTCTTGATAGCGGGTATCCATGCCGACGGCGGCTACCCAATTGCTTTCCGCTTCTCCCTGTTGTCCTTGGGTCCATAAAACGGCGCTTAAGGCGGCCCTGACATCGGGGAACATGGGGTATTTGCGGGCAATATTCCGCATTTTTTGGACTGCTTCTGGATATCTGCCCAATTCGTACAGGGCCAGCGCCAGATTAGCTTGCGCCCAGGCAAAATTCGGGGCCAGTTGAGTGGCTTGGCGATAGTCTTTGACGGCGGCTTCCCAGTCCCCTAAACCGCCCTCAGCGTTGCCGCGATTGTTATAGGCAAAGGCATCATTGGGATCTAGTTCTAAAACTTTATTATAATCTGCGATCGCTTCTTGATATTTGCCTTCTCCCTCTAAAGCGGTGCCGCGATTGAGGTAGGGATCGGGGGCATCGGGGGCAATGGCGATCGCTTGGTTGAAATCAGCGATCGCATCCTCTAATTTATTGAGGCTGACTCTGGCATTGCCGCGATTACTCCAGACGGCGGGATTAGTGGGGAATTTGGCGACTAATTGGGTCCAATAGCTTTCGGCCTGGGCGTAATCCCCTTTTTCTGTGGCTTCTAGGGCTTTTTCGGCGATAACTTCCCCTTCTCTAATCTGTTCTTCGCTAATAGTCGGGCTATCGGCATAAGCCGCTATGGGTAGGGCAAAAAAGAGCAATAGACTCAATACACAAGCGGTGATCCAACGCATAATTACTTCATAATTTGTTACTTAATCTTTTCTCAATCTACCCTACTTAGGTGAACTCTGCTCTAGATAGTCTTGATAGCCTAGTCGTTGAAGATTGCTTTGTTTTTCGAGGACGGAATCGGTGAGGGATTGACGATAGGCGATAACTTGCTCTAAAAGATCAGTATTACCAGTGGCGAGAATTTGAACCGCTAAAAGTCCGGCATTTTTGGCATTACCGATCGCCACCGTGGCCACGGGAATGCCTGCGGGCATCTGTACAATTGAATAGAGAGAGTCTAACCCTTGTAAAGTGCGCGTGACTACGGGAACTCCAATCACGGGTAAGGGGGTTAAAGATGCTACCATCCCGGGTAAATGGGCAGCACCACCCGCTCCAGCGATAATCACTTTTATTCCCCTTAAATGAGCGTTTTTGCCGTATTCAAACATTTTTTCGGGGGTACGATGGGCTGAGACGATGGCGACTTCGTGGCTAATCTGAAAGGCCGCTAAAACTGCGATCGCTTCTTTCATGGTGGGTAAGTCGGAATCACTACCCATAATTACACCCACTAGGGGCGCTGCTGTCACCATAGTTACTAGAAAATAATATTTCCCCTAAATTGTATCGGGATCGATGCCTAATTCTCGCAATTTTTGGGCCAATTTTTCTTTAGCTTGTCGTTCCCTTTCTTTCTCTAAAAGAGCCTGTTCTTTCTCTAAAATAGCCTGTTCTTTTGCCTGTCGTTGCTGTAATTCCGCTTCTTGAGGAGTGGGGACTAATTGACCATCGGCGGTAAAATAACGCAGTTTCCGGTCAAATATGCCTAAATATAATCCTAACTGTTCACTCCAGAGATAACCCAGTTCATTGGGAGAAATGGCTTGATATTGTCCCTCAATTAGTCTAAATCCCTGCAATTCTAAACTATTAGGATCGAACCAAAAATAATTAGGAGTGCGAAAGGTATTTTGATAGAGAATTTTCTTGTTATTGCGGTCAATATTAGCCGTAGAATCGGAGAGAATCTCGACAATTACATCGGGATATTTACCCTGTTCTCCCCAAACTACCCAACTTTTGCGGGGACGTTTTTCGGTATCTAAAACCACAAAAAAATCAGGACCCCAGAAATCGCGCTTTTTTAGTTGTTCCTCGTTGTAGTAGATGGTTAGATTTCCCGAAGCGTAGTAATCACTCCTCTCGCGCCATAATAATTCTAGACAACTAAGGAGAATGATGATCTGTTGCAGGTGTAGATCACTTTCCAATGGTGGTTCATCACTCCATAAATCTGTGGGGGGATAGGTGACATCTGGGATAATGTCTAGGGCTGTCATGACTTTTTCCCGATATTTTAGGATTGATTAATTATAGCTTTTTCCCACAATTGCACAGATAGGGCGGGGCGGGATTTTAACCAATAACTTAAGTAGGTAGGCGTTAAAAATCATCAGACACCCCCCTTATCAAGGGTAGGGTTGATTCATGAATCAACCCTACCTTATCAAGGAGGGCAGGGGGGATCGAACCTAAAATCCATTTTTAATTTAATTATAACCAGCTACTTAATCCTAGACCTTGACCGATCGCCTTTCGCACTTTATCCTAGCGCCATGGGCAAATATCTTAAAACTTCTATACAATAGCCCCAATAAGCCCGATAACAACGATGACTGAAACCTTAATTCAACCTGCAACCCTAGTAGAACTCTTACGTTACCGCGCCACGGCACAACCAGAGGGCCATGCCTACACTTTTCTTATCGATGGTAAAAAAGAAACCCCACCTTTAACCTACAGTGAACTCGATCGCCAAGCAAGAGCAATCGCCGCCTATTTGCAAAAATACCAGGCCCAAGGAGAACGCGCCCTATTACTCTATCCTCAAAGTTTAGAAGTAGTGGCCGCTTTTTGTGGTTGTCTCTACGGGGGAGTGATTGCCATTCCCGTCCCCCCACCGGAATCGGGACGACTTAAGCGCACTCTGCCCCGTTTACGCGCAATTGTCAAGGATGCTAATGCCACCTTTGCCCTAGTTACCGAAAGTATTCTGACTCTTATTGAAGGTGTGAAGGAAGAATTCCCAGAATTCGACCAAATGAAATGGATTACTACCGAAAGTATTGATATTTCCCTAGCGGACCAATGGCAAGATCCCCAGGTGGATAAATCGGCGCTTGCCTATCTGCAATATACCTCCGGTTCGACTAATATCCCCAAGGGGGTGATGCTAAGTCATTTTAACCTGATGCACCATTGCGGTTACTTGCAAAAAGCTTGTGGTTACGAACCGGATAGCGTTACCCTCACTTGGATGCCCTATTTTCACGATTACGGGTTAGTCGAGGGTATCACCGTCCCCCTCTACAACGGTACACCCTGCTATCTCATGTCTCCCTTTGCTTTTATTAAGCGTCCGATGCAGTGGTTAAAAAATATTACTAAGTACAAAGTTACTCATAGTCAGGCCCCCAACTTCGCCTATGATCTTTGTACTCGCAGGATTAAAGCTGCCGATTTAGCGGAATTAGACCTGAGCAGTTGGCAGGCCGCGGGAAATGCCGCCGAACCGATTAACCCGAAGGTCATGGCCAAATTTGTCGATACTTTTGCAGATTATGGCTTTTCTTGGCAAACTTTCGCCCCTGCCTACGGATTAGCTGAATATACCCTCTTGATTTCCAATAAACCCAAGGGAACCACCCCAATTATCACCGCTTTGGATGCCACCGCCTACGAACGCGGTAAAATTGTCCCTGTAGGTTCCGATCAAACCACGGGAGTTAGATACGTCCCCAGTTGTGGTCGTCGCGTCTGTGATACCCGTATAGCTATCGTTAATCCCGATACTTTCACCCTTTGTGCAGCCGATGAAGTGGGCGAAATTTGGGCCAGTGACCCCAGTATGGCCGCTGGATATTGGCAACGGGAAGACGCAACCAAAGAGACTTTTCAAGCTTATCTTGCTGATACGGGAGAAGGGCCGTTTTTACGCACCGGAGATTTAGGTTTTCTTCTCGATGGGGAATTACATATCACGGGACGGATTAAGGATTTAATTATTGTCCGTGGCAGTAATCATTATCCCCAAGATTTAGAATGGTCAGTACAGCATCTTAATGAGGTTTTTCGTCCCGATTATGGTGCCGCTTTTTCTATTGAAGATAATGGGGAAGAACAGTTAGTTATTGTCCAGGAATTAGAACGTCGCAGCGGGGCATTAGATACGGCCAAATTAATCGCCGATATCCGTCAAGAAATCGCCGAAGAACACGAAATTATGACCCATGCCATTGTTTTAGCTAAATCGGGAACAATTCTCAAAACTGCCAGTGGCAAAATTCAACGTCGCGCTATTAAACAGAATTTTCTCAATGGGAATATGAGTATTATCGATGCTTGGTCAGAAAATCCTCAGTTAGTTAGTAAATTCGATCGCTCTATTTCTGAAACAGAAGCATAGTTTTTCGGGTGGGCATTGCTCACCCGATCGAGTATAACAGAGGCAGGGGGCAGGAGGCAGGGGGCAGGGGTAGGGTTGATTCATAGTAGGGTTGATTCATAGTAGGGTTGATTCATGAATCAACCCTACCCGTTGGGGGCGTGGCGCGGTCACTGAGCCTGTCGAAGTGCCGCCCCCAAACCCCGGAGCGCATTAGTTTTTCGGTGGGATGCTTACAGACGGCTGCTGATATATCTGTAATAATTTAAGAGTCACTCCACTTGCATTTGAACAGAACAAGTAAGGGCGAAGCATTCGGATAGGAAATCTACGGTTTCAGCGATAGGTTATCGCTCGAATGCTTCGCCCCTACAGGACCCTTGACTTGTGGGGAAAGGTAGAAATTAAGAGGCAAATAATCCCGATATTAATAAAAACGTCGGCCAGATTAAAAACAGGAAAATTAATCAATCGAAAATCGAGAAAATCCACCACATAACCAAACAAAAAGCGATCGATCCCATTGCCGAAAGCGCCTGCTAAAATAAAACCGTAGGCTAATTGTTCCCAACGACTTAAATGCGGTCCAAAGTAAGCAAAAGCCATTAATCCCAAACTAACTAATAAGGATAGCCATTTGAGCCAACCAACACCGCCACGAAAAACACTAAAAGCCGCCCCGGTATTAATCACATAGGTGAAATGAAAAACCCCCGCAATAATCGGGAAAGTATCACCAATTTGCTCAAAACTCTGCACGGTTATATACTTAGTTACTTGGTCTAAAATTAGACCAAGCACCGCCACTATCCAAAACCAGCGATTCTTTTTTAACATTGGCTGTGGCATCAATAAAATAATAATTTACGGAAGAAAAAGGCAATAATTGCCACCACACAAATTACTACTAACTGCCCTAAAAATGGCCAGACTGAATAATTCATAAATAGGGTGGGCAAACTATCGGGAAAGATGATTTGACTGGCTTGGGGCTGAAAAATCGACAATCCCAGCATATATAATAAACCGCACAGATGAATCACTAACAAACCGGCAAAAGCACTTAAAGCCAGGGTTTCTATCTTGGCGCGCCAGCGAAAAGCCAGCCAACCACACAGCCATGCCCCCGGCATAAAGCCTAAAATATAGCCAAAACTGGGTTCTTTCAGATAACCCATTCCCCCACCCTGGGCAAACACAGGCAACCAAGTTAAACCGAGAAAAATATAGGCCACCTGGGCGAGAAGCCCAGCATTTTTGCCCCCCAGACAGCCCGTTAACAATACTGCCCCAATTTGGTAAGTTATGCCTAGTTTTTGTGAAGATAGACCCGCAGCCGACCAACTAGCTAGGCTTACTGGAACGAATGTACTAAAAATTGTCAGCAACAAACCAATCAAAGCCCAGAGTAGCTCATTGGGAACCGATAGGGAAGCGCGCCGCGGCGGAGATTCTCGTCCTCGACGTGATTTAGGTTGCCTGTTGGGGTTGGTATTCACCGGGGATGGGGGCTTCTCCTCCTATTAAACTAAGATCAGCCAACATCGCCTGATCCTGTTGGGGGGGTTGTCCTAGAGTGGTCAAATAATGCCCAATCAGCATAGCATTAATTCCCGATTTTAGCCCCAGATTTTGCAATTCTCCCATCACCGCCTCTCGTCCCCCGGCATAACGGAGGATTTGTTGAGGTAAGATAAACCGGAAAATAGCGATCGCTTTTAGGGCAGTAAAAGGGTCTAGTTTGGGTAAATGACCTAAAGGGGTGCCACTTCTGGGGTTTAATAGGTTAATCGGCACTGATTCCACTTCTAATTCCGCCAGGGAAAAAGCTAAATCGATACGATCGGTCCAACTTTCCCCCATACCGATAATTCCGCCCGTACAAGCCTGAATTCCCGCCGCTTTCAGGTTTTTTACCGTTTCTACCCGATCCTGCCAACTGTGGGTGGAGACCACGTTAGGATAAAAATTCTCGGAAGCCTCTAGATTGTGATTATAACGGGTAACTCCGGCTTCTTTTAAGGCTTGCGCTTGGGCAAGGGTTAACTCTCCCAGGGCGCAGCAGGGTTTAATCTTGGCTGTTTCAATGATTTCTTGAACTGTGGCCAGTATTTCCTCGAATTCCTTGGATTTGGGGCTATTATACTTTAATCCCCGTCCTTGACTAACTAAACAGAAGCGTTTGGCCCCCGCGTCGGCTGCTGCTTTCGCATGGCTGACGATTTCCTCGCGACTTTTTAAACCGTAGATAGGCGAATCTTGTCCGGGATGGTGGACGGATTGGGAACAAAAACTACAATTTTCCGAACAACTTCCCGATTTTATGTTGATAATGCTACATAAATCCACCGTATTGCCACAACAGGCCTGACGAATGCGATCGGCAGCCTCGCATAAGCTGAAAATATTTTCCTGACCTTCGATCGCAGTTAAAGCTAGGGCCTCTTGCTTACTGAGTCGATCGCCGGCGATAATCTGATTAGCCCTAGTCTGTAACCAGTTTTTTAAGGCTTCTCCCTCCACGGGGATAGATTGAGTAGCGGTGTGTGTAGAGACTTGTACCACGTCGTTTATGCTCTAACTAAGTTAGGCTCATCTTATCATTATTCAGTTACCGGGGAAAGATTAATAAAAAACTTTAGAAAAAAATACCCTTTTGTGCTAAACTACCCGCAAAAGTTATCTTGTCTCCGATTTTATGAAAGTCATTCCGACGGAAATTCCTGATGTTTTAATTATTGAACCGCAAGTTTACGGAGACGATCGAGGTTTTTTCTTGGAAAGTTTTAATCAGAAAAATTTTCGAGAAAAAACTGGAGTTAATACCACTTTTGTCCAGGATAATCACTCTATGTCCTTAAAAAATGTCCTGCGAGGATTGCATTATCAAATCCCCAATCCCCAGGGTAAACTGGTGCGAGTAGTGAACGGTAGTGTTTTTGATGTGGCAGTGGATGCGCGTCAAAGTTCCCCCACTTTTGGGCAATGGGTAGGCTGTATTTTAAGTGCGGAAAATAAACGTATTTTCTGGGTTCCCGAAGGTTTTGCCCATGGTTTTCTAGTCCTCTCCGAGCGAGCAGAATTTCTCTACAAAACCACTAATTATTATTATCCCCAATACGAAAAAACCATCGCCTGGAATGATGCCGATTTAGGGATTGACTGGCCCTTAGATACCCCGCCGATTCTCTCCCCTAAAGACCAAGCTGGACAACCCTTTAAATCCGTGGAAGTTTTCCCCTAAAGACAATGAAAAAAGTTTTACTAATTGGTGCTAAAGGTCAAGTGGGACAAGAGTTACAGGTAACTTTACCCCAGTTAGGTGAAGTTATTAGTATCGGTCGAGAAGAACTAGATTTAACTAACTCGGAAAAAATCGGCCAGTTAATTAGGGAAATTCACCCCGATTATCTGGTTAATGCCTCCGCTTACACCGCAGTGGATAAAGCCGAAACCGAGCCAGATTTAGCCTATTCTATCAATGCTACAGCCCCGAAAATTATGGCGGAATCTGCCGAGAAAATTAAAGCTAAATTTCTCCATATTTCCACCGATTATGTCTTTGATGGTCGAAAAAATACCCCCTATCTAGAAACCGATCTAACTAATCCTTTAGGGGTTTATGGACAATCAAAGTTAAGGGGAGAAGAGGAGATTAAAACTGTTAATTCTCAGGCAATTATCCTGCGGACTGCTTGGGTTTACGGCAGTTATGGCAAAAGTAATTTTGTCAAAACTATGCTGAGATTAGGCAAGGAAAGAGAGGAGTTAAAAGTAGTTGTTGATCAGGTGGGAAGTCCCACTTGGGCAAAAGATATCGCCACGGCAATTACTCACCTTTTAATTAATGCCGATAATCCCGCAGGAATCTATAATTTTACTAATAGCGGTGTTGCCAGTTGGTTTGATTTAACTAAAGCGATTTTTGAGGAGGCAAAAATAAGCGGTATTCCCTTAAAAATTCAGAGAGTAATTCCCATTACTACTGCTGAATATCCTACCCCGGCGGTGCGTCCGGCCTATTCGGTTCTTTCCGGTCAAAAAATCTCGCAACAATTGGGTTATATTCCTCCCTATTGGCGGGATTCCCTCAAAGCTATGCTCACCCAACTATTTAATCTTTAAAACTATGAAAGCACTAATTTTATCCGGTGGTAAAGGTACGAGGTTACGTCCCCTAACCTATACTGGGGCAAAACAGTTAGTTCCCGTTGCCAATAAACCGATTTTATGGTATGGAATCGAGTCAATTGTCGCCGCAGGAATTACCGATATTGGCATTATTATCAGTCCCGAAACCGGGGAAGAAATTCGTCAGACCACGGGCAATGGTGAACAGTTTGGGGCTAAGATAACTTATATTCGCCAAGATCAACCAGCCGGATTAGCTCACGCGGTTAAAACTGCCCAATCTTTCCTAGGAGATTCCCCCTTTATTATGTACTTGGGTGATAACCTAATCGAGGATGATTTATCGCCCTTTTTAGGCTCTTTCCAAAAACAGTCTCTTGACGCTTTAATTCTGCTGCGAAAAGTGTCTAATCCTAGTGCTTTTGGGGTGGCAAAAGTAGATGAAACCGGCAAAGTTTTATACTTAGTCGAAAAACCCAAAGAACCTCCCTCAAATTTAGCTTTGGTGGGGATTTATTTTTTTGCCCCCACCATTCACCAAGCGATCGCATCTATTCAACCATCGGCCAGGGGTGAGTTAGAAATTACCGACGCTATCCAAGAATTAATCAATCAAAATAAAGCAGTAGAAGCGAATAAACTACTGGGTTGGTGGTTAGATACGGGTAAAAAAGATGATTTATTAGAGGCAAATCGGATTATCCTCGATACCTCTCTAGAAATCGCTTTGCAGGGAGAAATTGATGCTAATAGTCAGGTGATCGGACGGGTAAAAATTGGTCAGGGTAGTAAAATTATTAATAGTACCATTCGCGGCCCTGTCATTATTGGAGAAAATTGTCACATTGAGAATTGTTTTATCGGTCCCTATAGTAGTGTGGCTAATGGAGTAAAATTAATCGATGCCGACATAGAACACAGTGTTATTCTCAAAGATGCCACGATTATTGGCATTCATCAGCGCATAGTTGATAGTGTTATCGGACGACGGGCAAAATTAGAAATCGCTCCCCAACGTCCAAAAGCTTTACGCTTTATGATTGGGGATGATTCCCATGTGGAATTAGTCTAGTTATCAGGGATTAACTGCCCCTTTAATTAATACCAGAGGATCGAGAATTTCCTTAGCTAATTCCCCAGCGGTTCCCTGGTTTTTCTGGCAAAGATTGACATTTTTAGGAGAAAAAAGCCCACCTAACTATGTTATAATCAAGAGTCTGACCTATTTTACCGTTCTAGAACTATGACGCAACAGTATCGCATTACCCTACTACCCGGCGATGGCATCGGGCCGGAAATCCTCGCTGTCACCGTAGAGATACTGAAAGTCATCGGTAAAAAATTTGACCTCCAGTTTGACTTCCAAACCGCTTTAATTGGAGGGGCAGCCATTGATGAAACCGGCAGTCCCCTCCCCGAAGCAACCCTGAGCGCCTGTAAAAATAGTGATGCTGTTCTTCTGGCCGCTATTGGGGGTTATAAATGGGATAATTTACCCCGGCAGCAAAGGCCAGAAACGGGATTATTAGGCTTAAGATCTGGCCTAGGTCTTTTTGCTAATTTGCGTCCTGCCACCATTTTTCCGCAATTAATCGACGCTTCTAGTCTCAAACGGGAGATTATCGAGGGAGTGGATATCATGGTCGTCCGAGAATTGACCGGGGGTGTCTATTTCGGTCAACCGAAGGGGATTTTTGAGACAGAAACGGGAGAAAAATGCGGTGTAAATACCATGGTTTACTTGGAGTCGGAGGTGGACCGCATCGCTAAGGTGGCCTTTGAAATTGCCCAAAAACGCGGCAAGAAACTCTGTTCCGTCGATAAAGCTAATGTTCTCGATGTTTCCCAACTCTGGCGCGACCGGGTGACGAAAATCGCCGCTAATTATCCCGATGTGGAACTTTCCCATCTCTACGTCGATAACGCGGCCATGCAGTTAGTCCGGGCCCCCAAACAATTTGATACTATCGTCACGGGCAATTTATTCGGTGATATTCTCTCCGATGAAGCGGCCATGTTAACCGGTAGTATCGGAATGTTACCCTCCGCTAGTTTAGGGACTGCTGGGGTGGGAGTTTTTGAACCTGTCCACGGTTCGGCCCCAGATATCGCCGGCCAAGATAAAGCCAATCCGATCGCCCAAATTCTCAGCGCTGCTATGATGTTAAAATATGGGCTAAATCAGCCTTTAGCGGCAGCAGCGCTGGAAAAAGCCGTAGAAAAAGTCTTAGATATCGGTTATCGGACTGGAGATATTTTCTCGGAGGGTATGACCTTGGTGGGATGCCAAGCTATGGGCCAGGCCATCCTGAAAGTTTTAGAATCCTAACAAAAGTGGCATAATCGGAAATCGTCATATACCATTGATTTAATAAATATGTCAATTTAATCGTGGGGAGACGAGTGATATGGTAGCCCTATCCGAGAAAACAGAACAACAGCGTGTCGATATGGAAATCCCAATTTTGTTAGATCCTACTGTCTTACGGGCAGCCAGACGCATTTATCGCATCTACTGTACCCTCAATAGCAGAGTTAGTAAACGTCCTTTCGGTGTCGCTATTAACCGCGACAATCATCGCGGCCAATTGATTTTTAACAATAAACCGATTCTTCTCCCTGGGGAATGTTTCGTCCCGATTAAGCAAATCGAATCGGAAGCTTATTAATTTTTGTGAAGATTTGCCCCGAATATCTTGCCAAACGTCAGCTAATACCCACTGGCGTAATTTTTTTGTTTACTAACGCGATGTGCAACTAAGGAGAGACAAGAAGCTCAAAGCGTAATATATTAACTTTAGTAATTACAAAAAGAAGTAGTTCTATGAGTGACATCAAGCCAATCCCAAATGAATTTGTAACTGTCAAAGGCCCTTATGGCGTTATTAATCACGGTGACGGCTACGCCATTGTGATTGTACAAACAGGAGAATGTATCGCACGCAATATTTCCTCTTTTCTTGATTGCGTCAAAACCATTGATCACCTATTGGGGACAATGCCACCGCCACCACCGCCACCACCGCCACCAAACGACGACAAAGAGCTAGATCGTGTTCTTCAAGATTATAAGCCTGATATTCAGCGACTAATCAGAAAATATGCTCCAGAGACGAGAAGGGTTAAAAAAAATAGTAATTTTCTTGGTTATACATGGTATAAATGCTATGACGACTCAGGAAAGGTATTAGGGCGGGTCAGAGGAAGTGATGATGATCGCTATTGGCAGTATGGCGGTCTAGATAGTCAAAAACATTATTAAATTTACGCGATGTGCAACTAACAATGACAGAATCAGGGTTCCAGAGGATACTTTAATCTCTGGTGATTTCTGAAAGCCTTGTAAATCAAGACTAAAAATATAGTTGTACACTGGGTTACTATAAAAAGAATGTTCGGGAATAATCTTAACTCTACCCTAATCCAAGACCTCGATCGCCTAGAAAATCGTCTTCGGGAAATTCCCCTCGAACCGGGAGTGTACTTCCTGCGCGACCAAAATGGCGAAATTCTCTACATTGGTAAATCCAAAAAACTCCGGTCTAGAGTCCGTTCCTATTTTCGTCCCAGTCAACCCCTCAGTCCCCGCATTGCTTTAATGGTGCGACAGGTGACGGAAATTGAATTTATCGTCACCGACACGGAAGCAGAATCTTTGGCCCTAGAAGCTAATCTAATTAAACAACATCAGCCCCATTTTAATACTCTCCTCAAGGACGATAAAAAATATCCATACATTTGTATTACTTGGTCGGAAACCTACCCGCGCATTTTTATCACCCGCAAACGTAGCATAAATAACCAAAAAGACCGTTATTATGGTCCCTACGTCGATACCAGGCTGCTGCGCCACACTTTACACCTAATTAAACGCACTTTTCCCCTGCGTCAACGTCCCCAACCTCTTTTTAAAGACCGTCCCTGTTTAAATTATGATATCGGTCGTTGTCCGGGGGTTTGTCAAAAATTAATTAGTCCCCAAGATTATCGAGAAACCTTGCAGAAAGTGGCGATGATTTTTCAGGGAAGGACGGGGGAATTATTAGACAAATTAGCAGCAAAGATGCTAGAAGCGTCGGAAAACCTAGATTTTGAAAAAGCGGCCACGATTAGGGATCAAATTCGCGGATTACAGGCCCTTAATACCGATCAAAAAGTCTCTTTACCCGATGATACCGTATCCCGGGACGCAATCGCTTTAGCTAAGGACGAGCAGCATTGTTGCATACAATTATTCCAAGTGCGTTCCGGTCGTTTGGTGGGACGTTTGGGATTTTTTGCCGATAGTCAGTCAGCAAACGAGGGAGAAATCCTGCAAAAAGTCCTAGAAGAACATTATTTATCGGTGGAAGGGGTGGAAATTCCCAGCGAAATCCTGTTACCCTGCGAATTACCGGAAGGTGAGGTGTTAGCGGGGTGGTTAAGGGAAAAAAAGGGTCGCAAAGTCGAGTTAACTGTCCCCCAACGGCAAAGTAAAGCGGATTTATTAGCTATGGTCGAGAAAAACGCTCTTTATGAGTTAGAAAAGACGAAAAGAAGCGCCGACCGAGATTTACAGTCTTTGCAGGATTTAGCGGTAATTCTCGATTTACCGGCACTACCCCACCGCATCGAAGGTTATGATATTTCTCATATTCAGGGTTCTAATGCAGTCGCGTCGTCAGTGGTGTTTATCGATGGGGTGGCCGCTAATCAACATTATCGTCACTATAAAATCAAAAATCCCGAGGTTAAAATCGGCCATTCCGATGATTTTGCCAGTTTAGCAGAAGTAATTCGCCGGCGTTTCCGTCGTTATGCCGAAAATCCCGATAATATTGCCGAAAGTGATGATTTTCCCGATTTGGTCATGATTGATGGGGGAAAAGGACAATTATCGGCAGTGGTGACAGTTTTAGGGGAGATGAATTTATTAGAACAGGTAAAAGTTGTTAGTTTAGCTAAACAGAGAGAGGAGATTTTTTTACCAGGGGAATCCTCTCCTTTAGAGACGGATAAGGAACAACCCGGAGTGCAATTATTGCGTCGAGTCAGGGATGAAGCGCACCGCTTTGCTGTTAGCTTTCACCGACAACAAAGAATGCAAAAAAGTCGCCGTTCCCGTCTGGATGAGATACCGGGGTTAGGTTTTAAGCGACAAAAAGATTTATTAGCTCATTTTCATTCTCTGGATTATATTCGCGAAGCTTCCCTAGAACAATTGCAACAGGTGACAGGAATTGGGGAACAATTAGCTAAGGAAATTTATAATTATTTTCATCCTAGGTAGGGATAAGCTGTTGAAGAATATCTAAGGCTTGACGGGGGGTTATGATGAGAATATCTTCAATAAAACTCTATGTTCTACAAGCGATCGCAGTACAACTGAAAACCTAGACTAACGCTGAGTAACTTCACTCAAGGCTTCTTGCAGCAGTTCATCACTTACGCCATGACGCTTCAAACTAGCAACGAGAGCAGAAATTGTATCTCCCTCTAGACGCTCCAAATCCTCACGCAGCCCTTGTCCAATGTAAGCACGGATCAAAGGTTGATAACCTGAGAAACCAAGCAACGGTGCAACCCGCTTTAAATCTTCAATCACATCTTCGGGAATAGGAATCGTGATTGTAGTCATAGGGCGATTTCTCTCCAGCCGTTTTTTTAATGCCTCAACTTTCATTGACTAGACTCTGTTTCAACGTTTGTCTCTCTATTTTAACCTAGGCTTATTGACAGATAAAAATCAATTCAGGGTAATTTTATGCTAATCTGCGACTTACCGACGTAAGTAGGTAGGTGTTAAAAGTTCTCAGCTCCCCCCGCCTATCGGCACCCCCCTCATCAAGGTAGGGTTGATTCATGAATCAACCCTACCTTAAATTAACCCTACTATGAATCAGCCCTATCCTTATCAAGGGGGCAGGGGGGATCAGACGCAAAATCTATCTTCAATTTAATTATAACCAGCTACTTAACTGCTTAACTGAATCTGCTAGGATGCTATCACAGAATAGAAGACCACATCTATTAATTGCTGAGGCAGAACTAAGTTTAACCGCTCCTTTTTTAACTACTTATATCGCTTTCAGGCAAAAAATTAGGCGTTTTCGGTTTACCATGGTCAAAGTGTGCTTTCTAGGCTAATGACTTTGACTAAAACCCCCGTGATCAGAAACCGTCGTTTTTCCCCGCGCAATCTCTTTGAGACTTGCATGGCCCTATTGGTGTTATGTAATTATATTCTGGTTATTTTCGATTTAACCTATATTCCCCTGCGAGATTTTTGGTTACAGGGACGCTTGCAAATAACTTTATTAAGATTTAATGAACCAATAAAACTCGGGCCGATTGCCTTTCAAGAATTACAAATACCCCCCGATCAACCCCTAGAAATTCCCTTTGTTAAAGGAATCGCTAAGTATGATGTGGTGAAAGGGATTAAACCCTATCGCAGTACCAGTGAATATTTAGATACGGTTAATAAACTTAATCAAATAATTAATCAAAAGCTCTTTAACCCAGAGTTTAATCTGGGAGAATATCGCCAAGAGATTGAGAAGATTTTAGACAATTTGCGCCAAAAAAGTGTCGATATGATCGATAATAATCCCTTTGCCTCGGCGGAGAAAACTGGGACTTTAGAGAAGATTAAAAATAAAATGCGCTTGCGGGTTTTTCAAACAGAAAATGTTTCTGCAAAAACAGCCTTTCAGAAGTTTTGGACTTGGGATTATCTCAGTCAAAATGGCTGGGAAAAAGAGTTGAAGTTTTTTAATCAAGAAATTCAACCTTTAATAGAAACTAATTATTTTCGTCCCCTAGGAGAAGATGGGAGACCGATAGATAACTTTGAGGCGATCGATTTTTTCTTTGGAACCATCTTTTTCTGGGAATTTATGCTGAGAACTTGGTGGATTGCTCGCACTCATAAAGGTCTGCGTTGGCGCGAGGCTATGTTATGGCGATGGTACGATATTTTTCTGTTTATTCCTATCTGGAGATGGTTGCGATTTATTCCTACCGTTATTCGCCTAGATCAAGTTAAAATTATTAACTTAAGGTTGATTAAAGAACAGGCAGTTAAAGGCTTAGTTGCGCTAATTTCTAAAGATATTACTGAGATAATTGTCCTGAGAATTATTAATAAAATTCAGGAATATATTCGACAGGGACAAGTGGAGAAACTTCTCGATCGATCCCTCAATGGCGGATATAATAATCTCAATGATACTAATGAAGTTATTGAAATTTTTCAGTTAGTAGTTAATAGCACCGTTAACAAGGTTTTACCGCAAGTTAAACCAGAAGCAGAAGCTTTAATTAAATACAATATCGAGAAAATTCTCAGTCAAACTCCCGCTTATCAAAGCTTATTGCGATTACCCGGCATGAAAGGATTAAAAACTGACTTGAGCAATCGTCTATCTAGTCAATTGTATCAATCTTTTGTTAACATAGCGGAAAATATTACCCAGGAAGACGAAGTTTTTGAGCGTTTATTGCAGCAATTAGTCCAGCGTTTCGGGCAATCTCTCGCCGGGGAATTACAATCCCGTCACAGTTTAGAAAGAATCGAGATGTTATTAATTATCTTCCTAGAAGAAGTGAAATTAAACTATGTACAAGAATTCTCGGATGAAGACTTAGAAACTATCCTCGAACAAACTCGCTTACTCCACTCTCAAAGTACAGAAATTAGCCCGGTAGAAACCATGAATCCCCGTCGTCTTCCCTAAAAATTAGTGATCATTGATTAGGTAATCTTGCTTGACATTTTGATCACTTTTGTACTAAAATATCCGATGAAAAATCCATTACTCAATTAACCTAATTATCTACTCCCATGTTAACAAAAATTATTCTCGGTTTACTGTGGTTAGGCTTCGGATTATACGCTTTTTTACTAGCGCCCCCCGATCAACCAGATACAGTGAATTTAATTATCGATCTTTCCACTGGGAAATGGCAAGATATCAACCCGTTAATTATTGCTCTTTTTAACCTGATGGGAGTTTGGCCAATTATCTACACTAGCCTTTTAATTATCGATGGTCGTGACCAAAAAATCATCGCTTGGCCCTTTGCTTTTGCCTCCTTTGCTGTGGGTGCTTTCGCTATTTTACCCTATCTAACTCTCCGTCAACCTAATAGCAATTTTACGGGTAAAAAAAATCTGGTCATTAAACTTTTAGACTCACCTTGGTTGGGAGTAATTGCCCTAATTACTGCGGCAATTTTAATCGCTTACGGATTAATTAACGGCAATTGGTCTGATTTTTGGCATCAGTGGCAAACTAGCCGTTTTATTCATGTTATGAGTTTAGATTTCTGTCTTTTAACCCTATTATGTCCAATTTTGCTGCAAGATGATCTAACCCGACGGGGATTAAAAAATCCTTTCCTGTTGCCGGTAATTTCCCTATTGCCTCTAATCGGTCCGGCAATTTATTTAATTATTCGTCCTCGCTTAGGGGAGAATTAAGGGTAAATTACCTTGGGGAAACTCGGCCTAGTTATCAGTTGTTTTTTAACCATTTCTTGACAAGAGAAGTTCATATTTAACAAAAATTATGCTGAGGTTCCCCTAAAATATGGGGAAAGAGATTAATGTCCAGATTAGAAGGAGTGTTTACCCTTGTTAGAGAGTCAAAAACCACCTCGGATTTACTGCTTTCAAGCTGATTATCTTGCCTCCCAACAATTTAACCCCCAAGAGATTCCCGCTTGGTTATCCTTAGAGGTAAACTGGCAGGGTTATAGAATTCATACCCTACCCTGGGTAGCAGACGTAGCTAGGGTATTAGGATTATTAGCGATCGAAGATACCCCCCAAGGGTGGCAAGATTATTTAGAAAGCTTGGGATTAGCCAAAATTAGGTTAATGGACAGCGAGGAGTTTTTTGAGGATAAATCTTTATCGGGATGTTAAAAATGCCCTATAATTGGCAATTTAGTGATGATTCTACCAGTCAATTTATGCCCTATAAACTACTCTTCGTCTGTTTAGGAAATATCTGTCGTTCTCCCGCTGCCGAGAATATCATGACTTATCTGATTGAACAAGAAGGATTAAGCAATAAAATCCTCTGTGATTCCGCGGGAACTGCCGGTTATCATATCGGTTCTCCTCCCGATTCTCGCATGAATACGGCGGCCAAAAAACGCGGTATTCCTCTGCAAGGGACAGCTAGACAATTTACCCGCGAGGATTTCGAGAATTTTGATCTAATCTTAGCCATGGATAAATCCAATTATCAAGATATTTTATCCCTAGATCGGACAGGAAAATATCAAGAAAAGGTCAAGTTAATGTGTGACTATGCCCGTTATCACCCAGAAAAAGAAGTTCCCGATCCCTACTACGGTGGTCGTGAAGGTTTTGACCGCGTAATCGAGCTACTTTTAGACTCCTGTGGCAGTCTTTTGGAGGACGTAAAAAACAAAATTTAAGTTTTTTCTTCCAGCTAATCGATTAATCTGTGTTCGAGGGAAAAACGCACCAATTCGGCGCGATTGTTAGTAGTTGTTTTTCTGAGTAAACTGCTAACATATTTCTCGATCGTGCGAGAACTAAGATGCAGTTTTTGCCCAATTTCAATATTAGAAAGTCCCCGGGCTAAATGTTCTAACACTTCCCGCTCGCGATTAGTTAACTTAAAATCGTCCTGTAAAGAAGAAGTTAAAACATCCCTAGTTTTGGGGCTTTCTTCCGGTTTTAATTTCTGATATTGACGTTCACTTTGCACCATTTGCGCTCGCTCTAAAAGATTGCGAATAACTGCTTTTAATTCCTCCATCTCAAAAGGTTTAGGAAGATAGATATCACAACCCACTTGATAACCGCGAATTCTTTCCTCTGTTGACCCTCTTTCGGTTAAAAAAATTACTGGTAATAACCTAAATTCTGGCTGTTGCCGCACCTTAGTCACCAAAGAATAGCCGTCTAAACGCGGCATTTTGATATCCGATACCAAAAGATGGGGATGATAGGTATCCAATAAATTCAAAGCTTCCAAACCATTACTCGCCGCTACCACACTATAACCTGCTAATTCTAAATAGTCTTTGACCGCTAGGCGGATACCGGGGTCATCATCGGCAATTAGAATCAAAAGAGGCATAGGAATTAACAGGACAAGGTTTTTTCGGTATTGATAGCCTAGCACCCTCCGCTCGCCACAATTGTCCATCAAGCTACAGAGGCGGTTGTAACTGATATTATACTAGCAGTTAGCTATCAGCCTTTTCAGTAATCAGATGTGAGTTTTCAGCTTTTTTCTCCCCAACTCCGGCGCTCCCCCACTCCCAACCCCTTTTTTACTTTTTACCTTGAAGATCGTTTTTGAGTTATAGCGTTTCTCATAAGTATGAAGTATAACTGGATTGGGCATCGTCTCCTGATTCCTGACTCCTGACTTCTGGCTCCTGACTCCCGAAACCGACAACTGTGTACCTCACTATTAAGATAATTGCCATAACATGACAGATTATTTGGTTTCCCTGACAATTTGGGCGGGTATTTACGCGATTTTTGCCCTCGGTTTAAATCTACAATGGGGATTTACTGGCTTAATTAACTTTGGTCACGTTGCTTTTGCCACTTTAGGGGCTTATGCAACGGTTTTATTAACTTTACAGGGTGTACCGATGATTTTTGCCGCCATTGTCGGGGCGCTCCTAGGGGCATTGTTGGGATTGGCTATCGGTTTTTCCACCCTGAGATTAAGGGCCGATTATCTAGCGATTGTCACCATCGGGGTGTCTGAGTTAATTCGTTTGCTGGTGCTTAACGAGGATTGGTTAACGAAGGGTAGTTTCGGACTACAACGTTATCCCCTACCTTTGGATATAAATCCCAGTTTTCCCGTCAAATTATTAATTATTGCCCTGTTTACCCTGCTTGCTATCTTTGCTCTCTGGCAATTGGGGCGCAATCTGCAACGACAATGGCGCGAAGCCGGACAAATTAGCGGTAAAAGCTATCAACCGACGCAAAAGAGAGCTTTAATCTTTTGGGGGTTGTTAGGGGCGATAATACTGCTTTTTCTGTATATAAACGGCGTAATTGCCTTGAATGACTATAATTATAAAGCGGGGCTGATGGTGGTAGTTTTAGTCCTCCTCGCTCTCGTTTATACTGGTTTAGAATTACTTTTGCGATCGCCTTGGGGACGCATCCTCAAAGCTATCCGGGAAGATGAAGAAATTCCCCGGGCCTTGGGAAAAAATGTCTTTTGGTATAAGTTACAATCTTTGATGTTAGGCGGTGCGATCGCTGGTTTAGCCGGGGCTTTTTTAGCATGGCAATTAACCACTATTTACCCGACTAATTTTGAGCCGTTATTGACTTTTAACGCTTGGATTATTATCATTCTCGGTGGCTCTGGTAGCAATGCCGGCACCTTACTAGGAGCAGTAATTTTCTGGGCTTACGATTCCCTGACTCGCTTTATTCTGCCCCAATTAGATATTTTTAATGATAGCCAATTAGGGGCTTTACGGATTATGATTATCGGTCTGCTGCTCATGGTTTTAATGATCTGGCGACCCCAGGGTATCCTCGGCAAAAAAGAGGAGTTAACTTTGGGAAAATAATTTCAGTTATCAGTTATCAGTTATCAGTTATCAGTTATCAGTTATCAGTGATCAGTTTTCAGGTTTCAGTTTTCAGTTTTCAGTTCACTGTTTACTGTTAACTGAAAACACTTCATAATTCATAATTCATATATGTTACTTTCCGCTAAAGGATTATCGAAAAGTTTTGGAGGCATTCGTGCCGTCAATAATGCTTATTTGGATGTGCCGCAGGGCAGCATCACCGGGTTAATCGGTCCAAATGGGGCTGGCAAAACCACACTTTTTAACCTTTTATCTAATTTTATTCGCCCAGATAAAGGAGAAGTTTTTCTTGATGGTCAGCCGATTCATCAGCTGCCTCCCTATCAAATTGCCCTCAAAGGATGTGTGAGAACTTTTCAAGTAGCAAGGGTATTATCCCGATTAACGGTGTTAGAAAATATGCTCTTAGCTAGTCCGGGACAAACGGGAGAAAATTTTCTCAACGTCTGGTTTCAGGGGGCAAAAATTCGCCAACAGGAACAGGACAATCGTGACAAAGCTTTGGAGATATTAGATTCGATCGGTCTGGTAGAGAAAGCGCAGGATTACGCGGGAGCTTTATCGGGAGGACAGCGTAAATTATTAGAGATTGGCCGAGCGCTAATGACCGAGCCAAAATTAATTTTATTAGATGAACCAGCCGCCGGAGTTAATCCCACTTTAATCGCTCAAATCAGCGACCATATTATCGAGTGGAATCGTCAGGGAATTACCTTTTTAATTATCGAGCATAATATGGATGTGATTATGTCCCTTTGTCACCACGTTTGGGTATTAGCAGAAGGGACAAATTTAGCCGATGGCAGTCCCAGCGAAATCCAAAAAAACGAGCGGGTTTTAAAGGCTTATTTAGGAGACTAAAGCTAATTTTTGCACCTGTTGAACAAAGTTAGCCAGAATTTTTAAGCCATTAGTCGAGGATTTTTCTGGGTGAAACTGCACCGCTACCAAACGCTCACGAGCGATCGCTGCCGTCACCGTTTGACTGCCGTGGGTGACGGTGGCGGCAGTTAGATGACTATCAAGGGGATCGACATAATAGGAATGGACAAAATAGACGTGAGGATGCGGGGGTAATCCCTGCCAAAGAGCATGATCAGGCTGGGTGAAGTCTAATTGATTCCAACCTATATGGGGAATGGTAATGCCCGGTTCTGAGCGAAAACGGCGCACTGTCCCTGGAATAATCCCTAAACCCGCCTCTTGACCTTCCTCCGATGAGTCAAAGAGAATTTGTAAACCGAGACAGATACCGAGAAAGGGTTTACCATTAGCGATCGCCGCTTTGATTGGTTTTTCTAGATGACGGGCGCGAATTTGCCGGACGGCAGGATCAAAAGAACCGACTCCGGGTAAGACAATAGCGTCAGCTTTTTCCAGATCGAGGGGAGAATCGGTAATTTTCGGCACTGCACCCACGGTTTCCAGTCCTTTACAGGCAGAGTGCAGATTTCCCATGTCGTAATCGATGACAGCGATTAAGGTCATTGCTATATACTGATCGGGCGATGACCTTATTTTAGCCTGAATTATTCACCAATTGCCAAAACCCTGATTATGAGAGGGTCTCAAAAAACAGTCTGTTTTTTAGCTAGATCCCTGAATGATTTTCCGAGCAAGGCTTTTGAGTATTTTCCCAAATTTTCATGAATAATACAGGTTAGAGCAATCACGCTGCTAGATTAGGTCTTGACTCAAAAGTTGTTCCATGGGATTTGAACCGGCGACCGGCTGATTTGTAATCAGCTATACATAATCGATCAAACCCTTTTCCCACCCTTGTCGCCAATACGAACAGTCTCTAGGTGATCGATCGAAGTCTTGTTATTCTTAAACTGGTAGGTTGCGAGATTTTTCTAGGCCCGCAGCTTAACCCGATCAACCGATAACCGATAGAGGGGTGCAGAATGGGAGAATGGTTAGATTTTACCGATGAGGTGGTCACTGTTAATGGCAAAGGTGAGGAAATTAAACGGGAAAAAGTCACTAATCGAGGTTATAAATATTTTTTAAGCAAAAAAACCTTTTTAGAAATGATTTCTATCCCTAGCGGTCAATACCTCATCGGTGCGCCCAAAAGCGAGTTAGGCTGGAAATCGAGTCAAAGTCCCCAATCTCCGGTTAATGTTCAGGCTTTTTGTCTGAGTCGCTACCCAATTACCCAACGACAATGGCGCGAGGTGGCAAAATTAGAACCAGTAAATATTGAACTTAATCCCTATCCGGCCCATTTTGAAGGTTACGATCGCCCCGTAGAACAAATTAACTGGTGGGAAGCGGTGGAATTTTGCGATCGCCTATCCCGTCTCACGGGACTCAATTATCGTTTACCCGCAGAAAAAGAATGGGAATACGCTTGTCGGGGAGGAACATCAACCCCTTTTCACTTCGGCCCGACAATTTCCACTGATTTAGCCAACTATTCCGGAGTGGACTGGGATTATGGCGGAAAAGTGTGCAGTTCTGGTCGTTATGGGGAAGGTCGCCTAGGATGCGATCGCAGGGAAACCACACCGGTGGGAATGTTTGCCGTCGCTAACCCTTTCGGACTCTACGACCTGCACGGAAATGTCAGGGAATGGTGTGCAGATTACTGGCGCGATAACTACGAAGCAGCCACAATAGAAGATAGGGACAGACGAGTTTTACGCGGGGGTTCCTGGAATGACAGCCCCAACAAGTGTCGCTCGGCCTACCGGGTCAAATTTCTGGCTACTGCTGGACTCTATGATATCGGTTTTCGTGTCGTTAGCGATAATTCTCCTTAAATCTGAAAACCGATCACTGATTACCGGTGACAGGGAGGTGAAAAAATTGAAAATAGAACTACCCCAGCAAATAATCAGCGAATTTTGTCAGAAATGGCAGATATCTGAAATGTGTTTATTCGGATCGGTTTTGCGGGAAGATTTTCGTCCAGATAGCGATATTGATATACTGGTCAGTTTTCAAGATAGTGTTTCTTGGGGACTTCTGGAGTTTTCGAGGATGAAACGGGAATTAGAGAATTTATTGGGACGGAAAGTTGATTTGCTAACGAAAAAATCGATCGAGCAGAGTCATAATTGGATTCGTCAACGAGAGATTTTAGGGACAGCGCAAGGGATTTATGTGGCGGGATAAGGCTTTTTTACTGGATATTGTCCGAGCAGGTCAATTAGCTCAACAATTTGCCGAGCAACTGGCAAAATTGGCAGGTGTTGGTCAGACAATTTTTAAAAATGTACCGCTCCTCGATCGAGAGTTAGAATTGATTTTAGAGACAATAAAGGTGATTTAACCAAATGATTGCTAACTTTGACTATAACTATCTTTCCCCGGAAGATTATTTAGCAACGGAGAGAATAGCCAAGGATAAACACGAATACATTCGCGGTCAAACCTACGCCATGACTGGTGCAAGTAAAGCCCATGGTATGATTATTATCAACTTAGCCACACTTTTAAAAAACCGGCTGCGGGGTAGTGGTTGTCTTGTCTATGCCACAGATATGAAAGTTCGTCTAGAAATAGCTAATAGTTATTTTTATCCCGATCTTGTGGTCACTTGCGACTCGCGAGATAATCGGTCTTTCTCGGAAGATTTTATCCGTTATCCGCGCTTGATTGTAGAAGTATTATCCCCCACTACTGCTGCCTTTGACCGGGGCGATAAATTTGCCGACTATCGTTCGATCGAAACTTTAGAAGAATACGTTCTTATCAGTCAAGAACGCATCAGTGTAGATTGTTTTCGTCGCAATGACGAAGGATTCTGGGTTCTTTATCCCTACAGCAAAGGAGCAGATATTTATCTAGCTAGTATCGATTTTCACTGTGCGATCGAATCTTTATATGAAGATATAACAGAAATCTGTTAAAAAATCAGATAAGTTTTTTCTGTTTACTATTTACTTTTTACTTGATTAATGCTTGCTATTCTCTCCGCTATTGTTCCAGTGGGTTTTATCATCCTCATCGGTGTGATAGCAGGAAAAATTCTCACTGTGGAAGTGCATTCCCTTTCCCAAATCACGGTATATATTCTTGCCCCCGCTTTGGTGATTGATGGACTCTATCACACCACTTTATCCGGCAGCAATATCGGTTTAATTATCCTAGGCTTTGCCCTTATTTCACTGGTAATGGTGATTGTCGTCGAAATTATGGCCTATTGTCTCAGTCTCGATGGTGATACCCGCAAAAGCCTCATGGCTGCCGCCGTGATGCCCAATAACGGTAATATGGGTTTACCGGTGGCTAGTTTTGCCCTGGGTGCGGCCGGACTGGAAAGAGCGATAATCTATATGATTGGCTCTAGTATTCTTTTATTTGGTATTAGTCCCGCTTATTTGCAAGGAAAAAGCTTTCTTTCAGGATTTCGCTTAGTTTTTCAATTGCCCTTAATCTGGTCAATTTTTATCGGCATTAGCTTTCAAACTTTCTCTTTTCATCTTCCCCTGCAATTAGATAAAAGTATTAGCTATCTAGGACAAGCGGCAATTCCTTTGGCTTTAATTATCCTAGGTATTCAATTATCTCAGCAAAAATTAGCGATCGGTAAATTAGAATTATTAGGGGCCTGTTTGCGTCTTTTAGTCGCTCCTCTTTTGGCATTTGCGATCGGCAATAGTTTAGGATTAACTGGTATGGATCTAAAAATTCTCATCCTACAAAGTGCCATGCCCACCGCCGTTAATACCGTCATTTTAGTCACGGAATTCGGTGGATCGGCAACTTTAATGGCCCGCACAGTTGTGGTCACTACCCTTGCTAGTTTTCTGACTATTCCTTTCTTTCTTTGGTTATTAAAAGTCTATTTATAGCAGTTATCTTAATGGTGAGGTGCGAAGTTTTCGTTTTGGGGAGCCAGTATTCAGTTATCAGTATTCAGGGGGTGCATCTCATTTTTGTAAATCTACTAATTTGGGATTTTTAAGGGGAAACTTTCTCCTAAAATTGGGCGTTACTTTCGGTTTTATCACTCAATCCAAGCTTTTGGGGGGTTCTACCCCCCAAACCCCCCGTTGGGGGCGTGGCGCCGCCCCCAAACCCCCCGCGCATTAGTTTTTCGGTGGGATGCTTACACGCGATTGTTCATATTTTTGTACTAATTTAAGAGTCACTGATAATTGCTGATTGTTGGTATTTCTGCAAGTGTGGGATGCACCCTTATTCAGGAGATTATTTTATTTATTCTCCCCACACCCTACACCCCACACCCCACACCCTACACCCCACACCCTACACCCCACACCCCACACCCCTCTCCCCAATTCATAATTCATAATTTAACCTTTGACTCACCCCGGCAATAGCAGCCAAGAGAAACCAAACAATAGTATTAATCTTGACATCGGAGAGGGTAACATCGACGAGATTAAATAAAACACAAGCACCAAAGGCTACCAGATAGGTAAAGATAATTAACTCACCCCCGGCTTTTTGTTGCCGTAGAAAGATAAATAAACGCCACCCTTGGGCATAAATCCAACCCACCCAAACAGACAATAAAATTAAGCCGATAATTCCCGTTTCTGCCATTAACATCAAATATAAATTATGGGGATGACCTAACCATAATCCCTGACTTTTTTCGTAGAGAGGTGTAAAACTGCGTAATCCCCAACCGAATAGGGGTCTTTCTTGGGTCATTTCTAGAGTAAAACGCCATTGAGTTGATCTGAGAGTCGCTAGAGGGCGATTGGGGAACATTTCATCGGATAATCGCGCCCAAATCGCCCTAGGAACCAAGAAACGCAAACTATCCCTCAAAGGATTTGGTCCCCAAGAAGCGAGAGAAATCACCCCTCCCAAGAGGACAAAACCAGCGACTAAGGCATTCCAACCCAGATAAAGGGCAAAAATTAGGCAACCTAAAAAGGCTAAGGCCCAAGCATTGCGAGAATTGCTTAAAAATAGCCCTACACTGTCGATAAATATGGTTAAAGTTAAAAACCCGACTTTGAGATTTAAAAGGTTATTTCTTTGTCTGTGCCACTGCCGCCAAGTTAGAATTAATAAACCGAGGGCTAAAATCAGAGTTATCAGTAAATAAGCCCCCAAAAGATTAGCATACATAAAAACCGAAGACATTCGCCCCAAAGGTTCACCCCCCGCCCCGTAGGGCCAGGTAAAAATCCCTTTTAATGCTTCCGGTTTTTGCCAACCGAGAAAAATCTGTCCCCATCCCATCACCACTACCCAAACCGACGGAATAACCATCACCCAAGCTAGTTGACGCAACTGAGAGGGTTTTTTAATTAATTGCCGAATATTGCTAAAAAAGAAGAAAAAAGGCAGGAAATTTCCTAAACCAATCCAAGCATCCCCCGGAGTTGGGGAAAGACTGGCACTAATCATTAACCAAAGAGTGACGATACCGAGACCTTGATTGAGACGTGACTGGATAATTGCCCGAAAATTGCCAGTAAAAACCCTAATTAATACGATAATAATGCCGATACCCGCTAACTCCGGCAGGATCATGGCAATAAAAACTGAAAAAAGTATTAAATTCCACTCCCACCCTTGACAAAAAATCTTTTTCATGCTATGCAGGTTGCCAACAATCGTCACGAGTCAGACGAATTTGGGCGATGGCAAAAATAGTCGGGATAATCCGGCCGTAATCGGTGGCGATCGCCTTCCAACCGAGATCAGCAATAAACCAACCCCATAAAGCCGGTCCTACCAAACTTAACACGGTTCTGACCGCTCCGTACCGGGCCGCCGCCGTAGTCATGCCCTGTTTAGCCGTTTGTAGGGCGATTTGATTAGCAATCGCTGTTCCTCCTTCAATTAAAGCTGTTTTTGCCCCTTGATAGCGGGCAAAATGGAGAGCGAACTGCCCGGCGATATGTTTGAGCAGAATCGGTTTCAGGATAGAATTAATGGCGATGACGCTGCCGCCTTTGAGGACTATATCGAGGGGATTGTGTTGTAGGTGAACGGGTAAGGGTTGGGGAGTGTGGGAATCCGCGAGCGCCTTTTGAATTTGAATCGAGAGGGATTTTTGTTCCGATGGGGGGAGACGTTTCCAAGCTTTGTTAAC
Source organism: Microcystis sp. LE19-8.1F (assembly GCF_027531715.1). Classification (NCBI taxonomy): domain Bacteria; kingdom Bacillati; phylum Cyanobacteriota; class Cyanophyceae; order Chroococcales; family Microcystaceae; genus Microcystis; species Microcystis sp. LE19-8.1F. The sequence continues at coordinate 73,502 of NZ_JAPZSO010000006.1, forward strand.
CAGATGAAGATAGATTTCCGCTTCAATTTCCGTTGTCGGCATTTTTTGGGAGTAGGGAACCTTGAGGAAATGACAGACACGGACGAGAATTTGACGATAACTAACTTTTTCGGTTTGACCTTTTAATACTGTCACACCATCGGCAGCCAAATAACGAAAACGATCCTCGACGCTATCTAACCAACTTTCCCAATCTTGACTTTGAACGGCGATTGCGTCCGGCGCTCGTAGATAATCGAGAGGGTTAAAACGACGGCAAAAGAGGATGTTAGTGATTTGCTGTAGTTCCTCCTCGGTGGCTAACTCCAAAGCTGTGCGTAGTTCGTCCAATGTGGTTTCTCCTCCTCAGCCCCAATAATCAACTTAGTTTCGCTAGTGCTGATTACTACTAATATTAACTCAAGGGTTCACGGGATTAGGAAGGCTAGTGACAAATTTTTCGATTAAGGTTGGGATCATTGGCGCGGGTTTAGCCGGGTTAACCTGCGCTCGTCAGTTGTGCGATCGAGGTTATACTGTTAAGCTATTTGATAAGTCTAGAGGCATTGGTGGTCGTTTAGCCACGCGACGGGTTAATCGAGCCAATCAAGAGATAGCTGTGGATCATGGCTTGCCTTTTTTGACTATTCAGGGGGAAAAAACGGCGGCTTTAATTGATAATCTACTGAGAGAGAATATAGTTACTTCTTGGTTTGATTCTAGCTATGTTGCTCCTTCTGGCATCAATAGCGTGGCGAAATTTTTAGCTCAAGGTTTAGAAATTGAACGAGATTTTCTGGTTACTCGTCTGGAAAATCGTCAAGAAAAATGGGTTTTAAACAATAACGGTCAAATTCGGGGAGAGTTTTCGGTGATTGTCCTAGCTATTCCCGCCCCGCAAGCGGCGTTATTGTTAGAAAACTCTCCCATAACTACTATGCCAGAATTGCGATCAATCGTTTACGATCCCTGTTTAACGGTAATGGCAGGTTATGGCGATTCTTTACCCGCAGTTACTCCCGCCACCGATATCGCTTGGTTAGGACTTGATAGCAGTAAACGGCAATCATCCCCTGATTATGTCTTTGTTGTGCATAGTAGTGGAGATTTTGCGGTTAAATATCTCGATAGCGAGGATTTAGAAGCAGTTAAGCTAGATTTGCTCTCTCGCGCTTCTTTGCCTCTCCCGGATTGGTCTCAGCTGCACCGTTGGCGTTATGCTTTAGTCCGTCAGGGTTTAGCTGTACCCTGTTTAAGTGTTAATAGTCCTTTACCTCTGGTTGCCTGTGGTGATTGGTGTCAAGGGGGAGATTTATCGAGAAATTCTTCCCTAGAAACGGCCTTAACTTCTGGGATAGCGGCAGCTAATCAAGTTCAGCAGCTACTCTTCTAGAATCTAGAGACAGGTTTAAATTCTTAGGTTAAGCTTGGGTTAACAAAAGGTTAAACATATAATAATGTAGGTATCCTATACTGGGGGGTCGGTAACAATGGAAAAATTCAATTCTAAAGATAACTTTCTCTACCCTAAAACCAGCTACAGGGGTTTATTCACGCCACAAAATCTGGTTTTTAACGCTAACTTGCAGGAATTCGCCCTGAGAGTCTCTTTTATCGCTGGTTTACACACTGGGGGAAAGCTTACCTCCACGGAAGCTTACGAGAAAATTAACCAGCTTTGGCAAGAGTTGAATACCAGTCAAAAATTCCTACTAGCTAATCATTTTGAGGATGACGGAGATTGAGAGACGGGGGTTTTTCAGTGACCAGTAAACAGTATCTAAAGTGGCATAGTAAATTTTATTTTTCAATTGATTATGACGGAACTATGGCAACAGGCGATCGCCGAAATTGAAAAACTGTCTCCCAATCAAGAAGACGCGATTGCATCTAGGCTATTGGCAGAAGTACAGGACGAACAACAGTGGGAAACTAGCTTTAACAAAACAACCGATGATAAGTGGGATAAGATGGCCGAGATGGTGCGCCAAGAAATTAGGAATAGTAAAACTGTTCTCTTGAATCAAATTTTTCCCGAATGAAATCTAGCATCACCCAGTCTTTTCGTAAACAACTCGAACAGTTACCGATCTCAACTCAAGAACAGGCAGCTAAAGCTTATCAACTTTGGCAAAAAGATCCGTATCATAATAGTATTCAATTCAAAAAAGTGAGTCATCGACAACCGATTTATTCAGCGCGTATTAGCCTCAACTATCGTGCATTGGGTTTCTTGGAATCCGATCACATTTATTGGTATTGGATTGGCACTCATGATGAATGATTAATTACTTAAAAGACTATAAAATCGCTCTACTTAGTACAAACGCTTACGGGGTCGATAATTAGCCACGGATTCCACTAAACCCAGGGCGATAAAATTGGTTAATAAAGATGAACGTCCATAACTTAACCAGGGTAGAGGAATCCCTGTAATCGGGGCTAATCCCACGGTCATGCTAATATTAAGAATTGCCTGAAAAGCGATCATCGAGAGAACACCGATCGCTATTAAAGAACCAAAGTTTTCTTTAGCAGTATTAGCAATGACTAACAAACGCCAACAGATTAACCAGAAAGTTATTAAAACCAAAATACTGCCGACAAAACCGAATTCTTCCCCGACTACGGAGAAGATAAAATCGGTGTGTTGTTCGGGAATAAAATTTAATTGGGTTTGGGTGCCTTGGTGTAATCCCCGTCCCAATAATTCTCCCGATCCGATGGCAATGCGGGATTGAATTAATTGATAACCTCCCCCCAAAGGATTCTTTTCTGGGTCAAGAAATAGGGTTAAACGATCTTTTTGATATTCTTTTAATAAACCCCAAAAAACCTCGCCTAATTTACCCACTGCCAGATTAGTTGCCACCACGATGAAAGTAGATACAAAACGGTAGGGAAGGGTAAACCAAGCAAGGACAGCGATGATAATTGCTAAAACAATCCAAGCAGGAAAAAGTAAATTAAACAGAAAAACCGATGGGAGGGGAGATAAGAGGATAATCATCCAAGGCAGTTTCGCATTAGCCCAGTAAATCATGCCTAGGGTAATTGCCCCAAAGACTAATCCTGTCCCCAAGTCCGGCTGCGCCATAATTAACACCCAGGGGATGGCAGTGACGGCAAAGACACGAGCGATCGCAAAAAGATTATCGGCGGGACGATGATGTAGGAGGGCTGCCAGGGTGATAATTAAACCTACCTTGGCAAATTCCGACGGTTGCACGTTAAAACTGCCGATATTAATCCAACTTTGCGCCCCATTCGCCGTCACCCCTAGGACAATTACCGCAATTAGGGAGAGATTGGTGAGAAGATAGGTTAACCAGTGCCATTTCAGCAGACTTTCGTAACGACAACGGGCCAGAAATAAAGCGATCGCCACTCCCCCGGCCCCGAATAACCAGTGTTGCCACCAATCGAGAGCAGTGGTGTTCCTTTCGGCACTACGAATCATTAAACCACCGAAAACGGTTAAACCCGTCACCAAAACGAACAAAAGCCAATCAATTTGGGCTATATCCCGGAAAATGAAGCTAAACCGCTCATTAAAACCCCTTAGTTTCCTACTAATAAGGGACTGTCTTCTCACCATTTCTCTCCCCACATTTACTAACTAACTAGGGTTTGCTCAATAAATCTAAAAACATTGTTCGATAAGACTTTTAGACCTTTTTGAAATCCAAAAGTACCGGCCATTGGAGTGATCGGGGGGAAAATTTAGGGACTTTTTCCCTGAAAATGGGTAACACCCTACACCCTACACCCTGCCCCCCCGATGTCGGGGGGGTTGGGGGGGCCACACCCTGCCCCCAGGAAAAACTTTTTGCCGCAAACCCTAACTATAGGCTGCTAGGGATACTTTCGCCGCCACCTGACGAGCGATCGCTATCAGGGCTTTAGCTGAGGCCGATTCCGGTTGCCCCAAAACCACTGGTACACCAGTATCACCGCCCTCCCGGAGGGATATCTCCAGAGGCACACATCCCAGTAAAGGAATGCCCAATTCTTGCGAGGTTTTTTCCCCACCACCGGACCCAAATAGATCATAGGAGCGATCGGGCTGATCTGGGGGGATAAAATAACTCATATTTTCCACGATACCCAAAACCCGCGCCCCTAGCTGTTGGAACATTTTTAAACCCCGGCGCGCATCAATTAAAGAAACCGTCTGGGGAGTGGTGACAATCACCGCACCCGCTAGGGGGACCGATTGAATTAAAGTTAATTGTGCATCCCCGGTACCGGGAGGCATATCGACGATTAAATAGTCTAAATCGCCCCAATTGACTTGATAGAGAAACTGACGGATAATGCCGTTTAACATCGGACCGCGCCAGATTACCGGTTGATCGGGGTTGATCAAAAAGCCCATGGAAACCATTTTGATGCCATGGTTGAAAGCGGGTTCCAATATCTCGCCATTTGCGCCCTGTACCGTCACTTGTGCGTCATTTAAGCCCAACATTGTCGGGGCGTTGGGGCCGTAGATGTCCGCGTCTAATAGCCCCACTTTTGCCCCTAAATGAGCCAAGGCGACGGCGATATTGACAGCCACGGTACTTTTTCCCACACCGCCCTTACCACTGGAAACGGCGATAATATTTTTAACCCCCTCCACACCTTGGCGATCGGGTAAAGCTTTTTGTTGCGGGGTTTCGGCAGTTACGTCCACAGCGACACTTTCCACACCGGGCAGCTGTTTAACGGCTTTTTGGCAGTCTTCCACGATAAATTCGCGCAAAGGACAGGCAGGAGTGGTCAAAACTAGGGTAAAGCTGACTTTTCCGCCATCGATCGCCACATTGCGGATCATGTTCAATTCCACTAGGCTTTTTTGCAGTTCCGGATCTTGAACGGGACGTAATACTTCTAAAATCGATGCGGTATCAAGGGGCATGGTTTCAGTGTCTCTAGTCAAGTATTGTTCTTATGGTTATTTATCTTAACCTTGATGCCCGCACAGTTATCAGTGGGGAGTGGGGAGTTTTTTGCTGTGAACAGTGAACAGTAAGTAGTCGTGCAAAATTAATTTCCTAGTGAAGATAGGCAAGAGGCAAAAGGCAAAAGGCAAGAGCGGGGTTAGATATGTGTAATTAATTTTGCTTAGGTACTTAATCAGTGAACTGAAAACTGAAAACTGATAACTGATAACTGATAACTGATAACTGATAACCCCCATTTCCCTAGATTACGGTAATAGGATCGCCGACTTTAATTGTACCTGTCTTTTCGGGGATGACATTTTCTCCGAACATGATGCCCCCAGGGAAACTGCGAAAAGTGCTTAAGGTTTTTAAAGGTTCCTGCTGGGGATTTCTTCTACCTGTTTCTTGATCGGTGGTGGTGATAATACAGCGACTACAGGGTTTAACTAGAGCATAATTTATCTCGGCAATTTTGATCTTTTGCCAACTACTTTCGCTAAAAGCTTGATCGCTACTAATAACAATGTTAGGTCGAAAACGATTCATCGGCACTGGTGCAACTAAACGCCGATTTAAGTCCTCTAAAGAAGCAGTATTAGTTAATAAAATTGGATAACCATCGGCAAAGCTGACGGGAGTATGATCATTCCCTGCATAGCGAGGGTTCGCAGGACGTGGATAATCGGGAGATTGTCGCACTAAACGACAGGGAATGTCCAGAATTTTCTCGAACCATTCGGCGATTTCATCCCCTTGATCCATGGCTATGGTTTGAGATTCCCAGATTTGAACCTCTCTTTTTTCTCCTGTGAAATTAGGCTGAAAAGTTAGGGAATATTGAGATGTTTTCAGAGAAAATTTATCTCCTGTAATCGTGACAGAAACCCTGGCTAATTGCGGATATTCTCTTTGAGTGATAAATTTACCCTTGCCATCTACTAACATCATTTCCCGATCCCAGAGTAAACCTTTAGGAGTCACTTCAGCTTGGGATAATTGAATACCTCGACAGGATTTAATCGGGTAGATATAGAGATCAGTAACCTGCATTTTCTTTCAGTAGTTCTACATATTTTTTTGCCACATCTTCCCAAGTCCAGAGATTAACTCTATTGGGGATATCTTCGGGTAACAAGCGAGGAATTGGATTGAGGATAAATTGTTCTAAACAATTAGCTAAACTTTCCGCATCTCCCCTAGGATAGAATTGCACTCTTTCGGGACAATTATATAATTCTACCTGTTCTTGAAACACTTCTAAATCGGAAGCGATAACGGGAATACCTTGTAAAATGGCTTCCGCTATTGCTAATCCAAAACCTTCGTATTTTGAGGGAAATACCACACAGTAACAGGTTTGATAATAAAATTGCAAGGTTTCATAGTCTTGATAACCTAATCCCTTGAAATGACTCTGGAAAATTTCTTGATTTTCCAGATAAAGTCGGGTACATTCTTGGAGGTAATCTTGGTATTCTTGGGTTTTGGACTGTTGAGATAATTGCAAATTTCCACTAACTAGATTATCGGTTTCTTTACCAATAAAAACTATTTGAAATTTTAAACCTTGTTTCGCTAGTTTAATGGCTGCTTTGAGCAAAGTCAGATGATCTTTGTAGATACCAAAGGAGGAGGGAAAATAAAAAGTAACTAGCTCACTTTTGACTAAATCACTCTTGGGATTAGACTGCTCAACAAATCCCGCTAAGGGTACAGCTTTTAACTTACTAGCATAGGTAGCATTGGGAAAAACTTTTAAAACATCGTCTTTAGTTTTTTGGGAAATTGTGAAGAGTAGATCGGCCCGATCTAACCATTCTTTTAACGCTTCATTGTAGGGTTCTTGATAGGATTCTGAGTAAGTTAAGGGAGCAAATTGCCAAAAGACATCATAAATAATGCCACTTAAAGTAACCTTGACATTGGGAGGAGAAATCCGATTAGTCATTCCATACAAACAGTGATCAGCTTGGTAACGCTTGATAATCTGATTAATTCTTGTCTCGATGCGTAAAAGTTCAATTCTACGAGAGAAAAGACGATGAATAGAAGTCAGTCTTAGGGTTTTATAAAAATTCGCTAGAAGACCATAAAAATAGATTAATTTTGGCTCAAAACTCTGGGGATAAAAAGCAAAATCCTCGTAGATAAGTTTATCGGAATCGGGCATTAAAGACTTAAAATATTCAATGTCATTACGAGGGAGGACGATAATAATTTGTTCGACGTATTCTAATAAGCTAGGTATTAAAGAGATAATGACTCTTTCTACTCCTCCTTTGCGATAAAACACGATCGGGATGACAATTTTCATAGATTTCCTTGTCGATAGCTGGCAATAAAAAGATTGATTTTTGACTTGAACCTAATTATATGATAGGCTCGAATTGTTCTACTGAGTCGAGAAATCGAGTTAAATACAAGGAACTAAGACTCTATCACCCATCGCCCCTATTTTCCCTCGATCTTGGAGAAAAAGAGTGTCACAAGCTACTCCATCCCTACAATCTAATCTCAAACAATGGCTACGAGCCAGCGCACCTTCCCTATTTCAAATTAAACAGCGTTTGAGCGCCCGTCGTTGGCCGAAAAAATCGATCGTTATTTACACAGAAAAATATCGTCCCATGCTTCCGGCGGAAATTTGGCAACGGGGGGCCAGTGGTACACAGGCATCGGTGGCTTTTTTAGCGCAGGAATGGACGAAACGCGGCTATAAAGTGACGATTTTTGGCAATTGTGAGGGTATGGAAGGGGAACAGGACGGTATTCGCTATGTTAATTATTACCAGATGAATTGGCAGGATCACTTTGAGACATTGGTGATCTCTCGTCATCCCACCTATTGCCGTCCTGGTACCAAGGCAGAACGAATTTTTTTTGATTGGCAAGATATTAAAGTGCCAGCAGCCTCCTATACCCCCGAAATTTTGGCTAGATATGACAAAATTTTCTGTAAAAGCCAATATCAACGGGATTTACTGGATTTCTGTCCCGATCATCAATGTCCGATTGTTCCTAATGGTATTGATGCTTCCCTTTTGGCTGTAAGTGAGACGGTGCCGGAAAGTGACTATCTTCCCTATCGTCTAGTCTATGCCTCTCGTTATTATCGCGGCTTAGAGTCAATGTTAAAGCATGGCTGGCCGATTATCAAGGCGGCAATTCCCGCAGCCGAGTTACATCTCTACTATGGTTTTACTAAACGGGATGAAATTGGCGATCGCAAGGAATGGCGGGATAATTTAATCGCTTTGATTAAAGCTAGTGCGGGGGTAGTTGATCGCGGAATGATGGGTTATCGTCAACTAATCGAGGAAAAAGCGCGCTCTGCTATTCATTACTACGGTTGCACCTATCGTGAGATCGATTGTATTTCCGTGCGCGAGTCGGCAGTGGTGGGCTGTCTGCCAGTGGTGACGGATTTTGCTGTTTTTCGAGAAAAGGACTACTGTGTGAAAGTACCGGGGGAAGTAACCGATCCGGCTACTCAGGAAGCTATAGCCTGGAAAATTGTCGAATTACTGAAAAATCCCCAGCTTTTAGCCCAAGAGCGCGAAAGATGTCGTCAAATTGCCCTAACTGACACCTGGGAGCGATCGGCCGCCGCTTGGTTAGATGTGATTGAAAAGGAGTCTCCGAGCCAGTAGATTGTTTACTCAGACTAAATCCGTTAAGTATAGGCTACATATCAGGATAGGCAAAAGGCAAGAGGCAAGAGGCAACAGGAGGAATAAATAATCAGCCTTTAATAACAGTATTTGGTATCAGACTGGAAAAATGACCTTTTCGCTTAATAAGTGCCTAAATTAGGGATTTTAAGGGGAAGTAAGCCCTTGAAATCTCACTGGTGCGGGATATCTTTGAGCATTTCCTCTAAAACCATGGCTACGCTTAGGATTAAGTCTTCGCGATCGGGTGCGGCGATGATTTGTAAACCTAAAGGTAGCCGGGATGAACGTTTAATCGGCAAAGAAAGGGCAGGTAAACCGATAAAAGAAAAAGGTTGGGTGAATCTGCCTAAATTGGGTCTAATTAATAGCTCTTGCCCGTCAATAATCATTTTTTCTACTCCTAACGGCGGCGCAATACAGGGAATCGTCGGGGTGAGGATAATATCGACTTCGGTGAAGATCTCTCGCAGACGATCGCGATACCAACGGCGAAAACGTTGAGCCTGTAAATACCAGCTAGCGGGAATTAATGCCCCTGCCAAGAAGCGATCCCGGGTTGCGGGGTCAAAATCCTCTAATCTGGTCTGTAAACGCGGTAAATGCCAATTTGCCCCCTCGGAAGCGGTAATTATATAGGCGGCTGCCCTGGCGCGGGCGGTTTCGGGAATGGTGATTTTTTTGGTAACTCCTAAACGTTCGGCGATCGCTGTCACCGCCTCGATTACTTCCGGTTCGGCTCCCTGCTGAAAATAATCATCGGCAAGGGCTATTTTTACGCCCTCTAAGCCATTTAAAGGAGCTTTAAGGTTATTTTTGGCAAAAAGACTCCAAATAGCCGTCATATCCGCCACATTGTCGCTAAAAAATCCCAGATGATCCAAACTACTAACGAACAAAAATAGGCCCTGACGGGATACGCGCCCAAAGGTGGGTTTTAGCCCCACTACGCCACAGCAAGCGGCGGGAACCCTCACGGAACCATTAGTATCGGAACCGAGGGCGAGAGGCACTAAATTAGCGGCAACGGCAGCGGCGGAACCGCCAGAGGATCCCCCCGAGACGCGACTGGGATCGAGGGGGTTGGCAGTGGCCCCATAATGGGCATTTTCGGTGACAAAACCGTAGGCGTACTCATCCATATTGGTCGCCCCCACCAAAACTGCCCCGGCCGCTTCTAGGGTTTGAATAGCGATCGCATCTTGTCCGGCGGCAGGGTGATCTCGATTGATTTTGGAACCGGCAAGGGTGACAATACCCTCGATATCAAAGAGATTTTTGACGGCGAAGGGGACTCCTGCTAAGACACCGACGGGTTCCCCATTAGCGATCGCTAGATCGATTTTTTGGGCTTGAGCGAGCGCCCTTGGCGATAAAATGTCGGTAAAGCAATTTAAATGGGGATTTTTCGCTTCTATCACCGCTAAAGTCTGGCTAATAACTTCTAAGGCGCTAGTTTGACGATTTTGGATCGATCGAGCTAAATTGCTCACAGAAATAGTCATGGTTCAAAGCTGAGGGCGCTTTCCCCGTCATCCTCTAAGGGAAATTCTGTCACTAAACTGGCGATTTCTTGCAAGCGTTGCCAGTTTTCAACCACAGAATTTAAATAGCGATCGGGAATGGTTAAATCTAGGATTTTCGCCATGATTATAACGTATTCTTCTGGGTTATTCATAGATTTCGTTCTGGTTGGGGTTAAGGAGATCAAGAGTTGCTTGAAAGCAGCGCTCAGGAATAAAATCGACACCTAGTTAAGCTGCTAGGATATAAGAGAAAATCTGCTGTAAATACAATAGCTATCCCTAGGGAGGAAGTATAACTTGAATTTGTTCTTGACCCCCGACTCCCCAGGATCAGAACCTTAGATATGATCCTAGAACTGTATATAGAGATATTTTCCCCTCCTTCACCTCCGGATTAAATTAAACTTATATATGACCAAAAACAAGAGGTAATAAGTCTCCCCTTTCAAGAGAATGAAAATTAAAAGCTACTGAAGACTACTGGTAGTCACTGATAACTGATAACTGATAACTGATAACTGATAACTGAAATGACCATCTTACAAGACGAAAAACTCCTCTTTACTCCCGCAATACCCCACAGTGATGCCCTTAGAACTATTTTTGCCTTTCCTAATCAGTATTCTGTGGGTATAACCAGTTTAGGTTATCAAATTGTTTGGGCAACTTTAGCCCTGCGATCGGATATACAAGTTAGTCGTTTATTTACGGATTTTCAAGAATCTTTACCCCGTCATCCCGAATTAGTCGGCTTTTCCTTTTCCTGGGAATTAGACTATGTTAATATCCTCTCGCTGTTAGAATCTTTAGAAATTCCCTGTCACAGTCATCAACGGCAAGATCGACAGGCGATAATTTTTGGAGGTGGACCAGTTTTAACCGCTAATCCCGAACCTTTTGCCGCTTTTTTTGATGTAATTTTATTGGGAGATGGTGAAAATTTAATTGCTGATTTTATTAATGCCTATCAAGAGGTTAGAAACGCCGATCGCCCGACAAAACTCCGTCATTTGTCCCAGGTTCCGGGGGTGTATGTTCCTAGTTTATATACCGTTAATTATGATAGTCCCGAAGGTGAAATTACAGCAATTCTACCCATAGATAATAATGTTCCCGTCTTTGTTAGTAAACAAACCTATCGCAGTAATACCCTTTCTGCTTCTACGGTGGTAACAAAACAAGCGGCATGGGAGAATATTTATATGGTAGAGGTGGTGCGAAGTTGTCCAGAAATGTGCCGTTTTTGTTTAGCTAGTTATCTAACTTTACCCTTTCGTACCGCTAGTTTAGAATCCCTGATTCCCGCCATTGAAAAAGGTTTAAAAGTGACTGATCGCCTTGGTTTATTAGGTGCTTCCGTCAGCCAACATCCTGAATTTGACACCTTACTCGATTATCTTTTTCAACCACAATTTGAGGGAGTTAGACTCTCGATCGCTTCAGTTAGAACTAATACCGTCACGGAAAAATTAGCCAGAATTTTATCCCAAAGAGACACCAAATCAATTACTATTGCCGTAGAAAGTGGTTCTGATCGCCTGCGGGAAATTATCAACAAAAAGTTAGCCAATGATGAAATTATCCAAGCTGCCATTAATGCCAAAGCCGGCGGTTTAAAAGGGATAAAACTCTATGGTATGGTGGGAATACCGGGAGAAGAAACCGAAGATATTGGCGCGACTGTGGAAATGTTAACAGCATTAAAAAAAGCCGCCTCTGGACTGCGAATCTCTTTCGGTTGCAGCACCTTTGTGCCTAAATCCCATACTCCTTTTCAGTGGTTTGGAGTTAATAAAATGGCCGAAAAAAGATTAAAATATCTAGAGAAACAATTAGGTAAACAGGGCATAGAATTTCGCCCAGAAAGTTATAATTGGTCAGTGATTCAAGCCCTATTATCTAGAGGTGATCGCCGCTTAACTTCCCTGTTAGAATTAACCCGTGGCTACGGTGATTCTTTAGGCAGTTATAAACGGGCTTTTAAGGAACTAAAAGGACAAATTCCCCCTCTAGATTATTACGTCCATCAACAATGGCGTTTAGAACAGGTTTTACCCTGGAGTCATTTACACGGTCCTTTATCCTCAAATGTTTTGGTAAAACATTTAGAAGATTCCCAAACAAAAAGGTAAAGTATCGCTAATAAGCTAAGACGCATTTAAACAATGTCTTGACTATCAGACCCGAAATGAGGTATTCTATCAAGGTAGATCGGATATTGGTGTCATTCAGACTTGAATTAGCCCTATTAAAAACAAAAAAAATGCTACTTTTATTAACTATAAATCTCGATTAAACCATTAATTTAATCTTAGTTGATCAGCCCATGAGCCAGAAAAATGAGACCGTTACCCTGCTTTTAGCCCTGCTGATTACCCTAATATTTTTTGGGGCAGGTGGTTGGTGGTTATACAATCGTTTTCAAGGAAAAAATAACCCAACCAATCTTTCTGAAATCGAGAAAATATCACCGGAGCAAAAATCGGTATCGGCACAGGCAAAATTTAGTCAAGGGGAAAACTTATTAATAGTTGAAGGGGCTTCTTTTGACAAACAAGCTGCCATACAGGCTCTCGGGAAAGGAGACTTTCAGCAAGCAGTTTCCCTCCTAGAAAAATCCCTGCGAGCTAATCAAAATGATCCGGAAGCTCTCATCTACTTAAATAACGCCCGTATCGGTCAAGCTAAGTCCTATACTATCGCCGTTTCCGTGCCAATTGGGAGCAATGTCAACACCGCCCTAGAAGTTTTACGAGGAGTTGCCCAATCTCAAAATCAAATCAATCAAGCCGGAGGAATTAATGGCACTCCTTTAAAAGTTCTCATTGCTGATGATGCTGATAATCCCGAAATTGCCGCTCAAATTGCCCAAAAATTAACGGCTGATAACAGCATTTTAGGAGTAGTAGGACACACTAGCAGTGACACCTCTTTAGCGGCGGCCGCTATCTATCAAAAAGCAGGATTAGTAATGATTTCCCCCATCAGTACCTCAGTTAAACTCTCCAATTTTGGTGACTATATCTTTCGTTCTGTTCCCAGTGATTTTGTGGCGGCACGGGCATTAGCCGAATCTAGCTTGCAAAAAATTCCTAACGTCAAGGCAGTGGTATTTTTTAACTCCCAAAGTAATTATAGTCAATCCCTAAAATCTGAATTTATCACCGCTTTAGGATTAGGAGGAGGTCAAGTGGTGAGTGAATTTGATCTATCTTCTCTGACTTTTACCCCTTCTAAAAGCCTCCAACAAGCTCAACAGGAGGGAGCAAATTTAATCGCCCTTCTTGGGGATAGTGGTACCCTAGATAAGGCTTTGCAGGTGGTTCAAATCAATGGTCAAAAATTACCGATTGTGGCGGGTGATGACGTTTATAGCCCCAAAACTCTGGATGTAGGCGGAAAAAATGCCTTGGGCATGGTTGTCGCTATCGCTTGGCATTTGGGGGCTAATCCGAATAGTCCTTTTGTGAATAATTCCCGCCAATTGTGGCAAGGAGACGTAAATTGGCGCACTGCTACCGCCTATGACGCTACCCAGGCTTTAATCGCTGGCATTAAGGCAGAATCTAGCCGAGAGGGAGTTCAACAGGCGTTAAGAAGCAGTGATTTTTCTGTTTCCGGGGCGACTAATCCAGTGCGATTTTTACCGTCTGGCGATCGCAATCAATCCGTGCAATTAGTGGTAGTTAAACCCGGTTCTCGTTCTAGTTTTGGGGTAGATTTTGTGCCAATTTCTCGATAAAATGACAACTAAATCAAGATGAATTATAAGTAAGTATTTATAATTAAATTGAAGATAGATTTTGCCTCTGATCCCCCCTGCCCCCCTTGATAAGGGGGGTGCCGATCCCCCCTTAATCCCCCCTTGATAAGGGGGGTGCCTGACAACTTTTAACACCTACCTACTTATGTTAGAAACTCCCCCTAAATATTCTGTTCTTGGTTTACCGGTTCATCTCCTCGATAACTACAGTCGTTGGTTAATCGATCGCCTCTATCAAGGTTTTGGTTCCCACGTTGTCACTCTCAACGCAGAAATGGCAATGTTAGGGGAAAATGATGCTAAAGTAGCCCAAGTTATTCGAGAAGCAGATTTAGTTATTCCCGACGGCGCTGGGATTGTTATTTACTTAAAATTAAGGGGTAAAAAACAAACCCGCTGCCCCGGTATTGAATTATCAGAATCCTTAATTACTGAGTTAGGAATGCAGGGAGAGAGTTTTCCTATTGCTTTTTTTGGTGGTAAACCGGGGATTACGGAAAAAGCGGCAAGTAATTGGCAAAAAAAGATACCTAATATCCGCATTCTGACTAACCACGGTTATCTATCCTCCCAAGAAATGTCCGATTGGATCGAGGTATTAAAAGATCAACAACCGCGGTTAATTTTAGTTGGTTTGGGAGTACCACGACAAGAATATTGGATTAGGGAACATCGCAATATCTGTCCCCAAGCTATCTGGGTAGGTGTGGGGGGTAGTTTTGATATCTGGTCCGGGACAAAAATCCGCGCCCCTCGCTTTTTCTGTGACAATAATTTAGAGTGGTTGTATCGACTCTATCAGGAACCTTGGCGCTGGAAAAGAATGTTAGCTTTACCTAAATTTTTCTGGCGCTCTCTTTTTTATTCCTAGCAATAAGTACCTAAGCAAAATTAATTACACATATCTAACCACCTCTTGCCTCTTGCCTTTTGCCTATCTTCACTAGGAAATTTATTTTGCACGACTACTTAGTTATTATAAATTCTTTTCGATAAAGGCAATCACTCGCTCTAATCCTTCCCGTGTTTTCAAGTTGGTGAAGATAAAGGGTTTATCCCCGCGCATCTTTTTGGCATCTCTATCCATCACCCCTAAATCTGCCCCCACCATCGGGGCTAAATCTATTTTATTAATTACCAATAAATCCGATTTGGTGATACCCGGTCCCCCCTTGCGAGGAATTTTATCTCCGGCTGCCACGTCAATCACATAGATGGTTAAATCTACTAATTCGGGGCTAAAGGTTGCCGCTAAATTGTCACCACCACTTTCCAGAAAAATTAACTTTAAGTTAGCAAATTTTCTCTCTAACTGTTCAATGGCAACTAAGTTAATTGAGGCATCCTCGCGAATAGCTGTATGGGGACATCCTCCCGTTTCTACTCCTAAAATTCTTTCCGGGGCTAAAGCTTGCGATCGCACTAAAAATTGGGCATCTTCTTGAGTATAAATGTCATTGGTGACTACGGCGATCGGATATTGATCCCGCAAATTTTTACACAGGGCATCGAGCAGGGCTGTTTTTCCTGAACCCACCGGACCGGCAATTCCCACGCGCAAGCAAGACATAGTTTTTTCGGGAAAAAGTGACAAGGAAAGGGTTAAAAATTTTGGGGCTATCCGATAGAAAAAACAGGGGTTCGCAGGGCGACACGGATTCCCATTATAATAAAAGGTTAACACAAATTTGAGAATTTGTCAAGCCCTTTTGCCAATAAATTTGGGAAAATTATCGGCAAAAAGATCACCAAAAGTCAGTGATTTGGTAGCCAAAATCCGTTAACATCTGCCTAAATAGGGGTAAACTTAAACCGATAACATTACTGTGACATCCCTCCAATCTTTCTACGAATAAACCCCCCTTTCCTTCTAGGGCAAAACAGCCGGCGCATTTGAGGGGTTCTTCGGTGTCAACGTAGGCAATAATTGTTTCATTGCTGATATTGGCAAAGTGAACTTTAGTGATCCCACAACGAGTCAAGGTTTGATGATTAACTCGATCGATTAAAGCATGACCTGTATAGAGTGTACCCACCCGACCGCGCATTTTTTGCCAACGCTCGATCGCTTCTGATTTATCCTTGGGTTTGCCATAGACTTCCCCCGCTACTTCTAAAACGGAATCACAACCAAGAATTAATCCTGTATCAAATTGGGGGGCGATCGTTTGTGCTTTACATTGGGCTAAAGTTTGGACAAGATGGAGAGTATCATCAGCATTAATTGTCGATTCATCAAAGTTACTCACCCGCACAATTGGATCGATTCCCACCATTTGTAATAGTTTTTTGCGTGCAGGAGAAGCGGAAGCAAGAATCAAGGGAATGGACATAAGTTTTAAAGGAAAAAGGAGAAAAGTTAGGTAGGGTGGGTTAGGCAATGACAAATTATTAGACTTAATTATCAATTTATCTATTTACCGTAACCCACCATCAGTTATCAGGTTTTTAGCTATTTATGCTAGGAATTGACAGGATTTTCGGGGGGTAAATAACGATCTAAAATCTCAACCATGCGGGATTGTCTTTCTTCCTTGTCAAATCGATTATAAAAATCTGACTGAACCTCATAAAAATTTGACATTGATCGAGTTAATTGTCCTAGCAGTTGATCAAGTCCCCGTCTGTCTTTTTCCCATTCTTTTTTAGACTCAGCAAGACTATTAGTTAACGCTTCGCTCGATTTAGCGTTAGAATTAGCGATCACTCTAGTTTCTTTTAATCCCTGATTGGTTTCCTGTAATCCTAATCTAATCTCCCGTAGTTCTGTTAGGGTATTGTCAGCAAGAGATTCGAGTCTATCTAGTCTATTTTCTTCCGAGTTACTCATATTCAGTTACCAGTTATCAGTTATCAGTTATCAGTTAAGTAGGTAGGCGTTAAAAATTATCAGACACCCCCCTTATCAAGGGTAGGGTTGATTCATGAATCAACCCTACCTTGAATCAACCCTAGGGGGTAGGGGGGATCGAACCTCAAATCCATTTTTAATTTAATTATAACCAGCTAATTATCAGTTACCAGTTATCAGTTACCAGTTACCAGTTACCACTTCCCCACTGATTACTGACTCAGTAAGTAATCTCAATTAATTGTTAGATAGTGGGACAGGCTTCTGGTTCTTTGTCTGTTATCTTTAATTGTAAACCGGCTACCTAGTTGATGATAGGTGGTGCGTTACGACGGATTGTTACCTTTAAGTCAAAACAGGAATTTTTGCCGTCTAACGCACCCTACGTTTTACTGTTGCCTGTTGCCAGTTTCCCTAACTAACCGAGAAAGAATCAACGATAGTTTCAAAGAGTTCTTGAATTTGCGTCCAACGTTTTTGGGAAGTGGAAAGATTAAAAGAATAGAGTTTATTATTATTAACCGTGACGCTGGCCAGATTATGACGTTCTTGACCGTTGGCTAATTTAACTTGATATTCGAGGATATAATAATCTTGTCCGTCGATTTGATGAGATTCTGAGCGAATTAATTCTACTTCCTTATCAAGATTGGGGTTAAGACTGTTATTTTTCAGGAGACGATAGCCCACTTCCGAGGGGGTCCCTAAATCTGTTAAGGTTTTATTGTCGGGGACGGGATTGATAATAACGCTTAAATTTTCGCTCGTTTCGATCAGGTCATGAAAAACCACATCTACTCCCGCAACTTTTTTCACATCCACCTGCGTCCAACCCTTAGGATATAAAAATTGATAGCCTTGGCTGCCACTGGTGTATCCTTGCAGTCCAGCGATGGGAGTTGCACAAGCGGTGAAGAGGAGGGTGGTAATTAGGAGGAAAGTCGCCAAAAGAGATTTAATCATGATATTTTGACCTGTAAGTAGGGCTGTTTAATTTTACCTTGAATTGTTTAGGTGAACGGATTATGAAAATTAAGAAAAAATTGACAATTATTATAGCTATAGCCACTTTTTTACTGACTATCTCTCCCCTAAGCGCTCAAACTACCGCTAACCCCGTCAAGGCTGTAGAATTTTATAATCGGGGGGTGGATCGTTTAACCGCAGGGGATTACTCAGGGGCGATCGCAGATTTTACTCAAGCTCTACAATTAGAACCCAAGGATGCCGATGCTTACTATAATCGCGGCTATGCGGAGTTAGTTCTCGGCCAGTACGAGCGAGCGATCGCAGATTATACCCAGGCCTTGACAATCAACCCCAATTATGTTAATGCTCTCGGTAATCGTTGTTATGTGCATTATCTGACGAAAAAATACGAGGCAGCGGTGGAAGATTGCACAAAAGCGATCGCTTTAAACGGAAATTTTGCTGATTTCTTTATTTATCGCGGTAATGCTAAGGATGACTTAGGTAAACACCTAGAAGCGATCGAGGATTACACAAAAGCTTTGAGTTTACAGGGAACTAGAGGACAGGATCGCATTTTCTATAATCGCGCCCTGTCCTATAACCGAGCCGGACAGCAGGAAATGGCTTTAAGGGACTATAATGAGAGTCTGAAAATCAATGCTAATTTTGCCGAAGCGTACCACAATCGGGGTTTAACCTATTATAAATTGGGAAACAGGGAAAAAGCGATCGCTGATTTAGAGGAAGCGGCCCGTCTAGCGTTATCTCAGGGTAAACAGGGGACTGCGGCTAAGTCTCAGTCAGCAGTGGCATTAATTCAGGGTCAAAAGCCTTAAAATAGGGAGTAGTTGTGATATTAGCGCTAAAGAGGAGTGAAAGGGGCTAAATCGCAACTACGAGGGACTAAATTTTAGCCAGCTTGAGATGCGTAAAAAGCGACGGCTAACAGTCCACCGACAAGTGTGATCGCAGCAACACCCCAGAAAAGATAATTACGTTGTTGCGATTTAGTGGGGGGGGTCGCTTGATAAACTTTCGGTTCGGCGGCGAAATTATTTAAGCGTCCACCTTCTTCGTTTGTATAAGGCATAATCAAAACCTCGAATATGACAATTTTTCAGGAAAAAAATCCTCTTATTACAATAGTACAACATATTTTTAGTAAGTGAGTCGGGGATGTTTGGAATTCCGGCGGGGATAACAATTCTTAGTCTTGGGGTAACTGCTGGACTCTGCTACTTTTATTGGCGATCGCATTTCCCCTGATTGAAACCGCGAAAACAACTTAAAAAAAGCCAATCACTTTCACAAATTGTCTGTTAAAAATTCTTACAGAAGCCTAGTCTCATAGAATAGCAAGCGACAGAGACCATCCTTACCCAATGTTAAAACTTGGTAAGCTAAGACGTATTTATAGCAGTTTTCATTGTCGATACCTCAGTAAGGTGAAAAGCGCTATAATTACTGTCATCATCTTTCTCAAAAAAAGAGGAGAAAAAAGCCAGTTCTGCCTTTCTCTCCTCCAGTCTAGCGATTAATTACATTCAAACAGCAGTGAGTAATCTTTAATTACTATTCACTGCTTTAGTAAGCACCATTATTTTTGGGAAAAACCACAACACCGATAGTTTTGAAGACTACCCAGATATCGGTTAACCAGTTACGCGAATTAACGTAATACACATCCATCTGCACGCGCATGGGATAGGGGATGTCATTACGTCCAGAAACTTGCCATAAACCAGTCAAACCGGGGCGAATAGTTAAAACTTTGTCGATGCGATTGCCATATTTCTGCAATTCTTCGGGAACTAAAGGCCGCGGACCGACGACGCTCATATCTCCTCGCAGGACGTTCCAGAATTGGGGGAACTCGTCTAAACTGGTTAAGCGCAGAAATTTGCCAATCCAAGTTATGCGGGGATCGTCCTTAAGCTTGAAATTATCCTCGAATTCCGCCCGCAGTTGGGGAGAGTCTTCCATCAGTCTCTCTAATACCTTATCCGCATCCATCACCATAGTACGGAACTTAATACAGTTGAAATGCTGGAAGTTTTGACCGACACGCTTCTGCACATAGAAGACCGGACCGGGGGAACTAATCGCGATCAATAAGGCTAAGATTAAATAAAGCGGCGAAAAGAAAATTAGCACCGATAGGGAGAAAACGATATCGAATAATCGTTTTGAGGTATCGCCGTCTAAAGCTATTAACCAAGATTTTTGATGCCGTCTACCAGAGACCGAAGGTTTGAACCCTCGCTTCATCAAAGCTTGTAGAGCCTTGACGGAGATAAGTTGGCTATTAGCAGTCATCTTACTCCTTCACATCACACACACCACACAGTACTCATGATAAAGCCACAAGACTGAAAAAACAAGTCTTCAGGCCAATAACTGGCACGGGCTATTTTAGAGCCTTTGTACTGAAAAATCTCTAATTAGGGTTTGCGGCAAAAAGTTTGTTGCTGGGGTTAAGAGTCGGGAGTCGGTCGTCAGCAGTCAGCAGTCAGCAGTCAGCAGTCAGTAGTCAGTAGTCAGCAGTCAGGAGATTGCTTTTATTTATTCTTGCCACTTCCCAATTCATAATTCCTAATTCATAATTTATAATTCCCTCTCCCCCCGCAACGGCTCGACTGAGCATCGCGGCGGTTCGACAAGCGGTTCGGCTGATCTCACCGTCGAAGCCTCACCGTCCGCTCGACTTAGCTTCGCCGAACGTCCGAACGTCGCGCACGAAGTGGTCTCCCTGCTCCCCACTCTCCTATACCTTTTAAACAGGATTTGGTTTTATGGGACGTTTTTGAACCACCAAAAATTAATTATGCAAGAAATAAAAGAGCATCAGCAAATGATGCCCTGTGGCTGAACATTTAAGTAGTTACAGCTTTGATCCTAAGGATGAATTATGCTCTTGTCTGCGCTCGTCTCCTGACTCGGAGAATTCTGAGTCCCGAAAACGAAAACTTTATACTTCATCATGAAGATAAATCCCCTGCTTAGGCGGGGCGTTTTTTCATACTACCTAGTTCTCGAATGCCTAACCAACCGATCAAACTATAGCAAATCGATAGCAACATACTTTGAATACCAATTCTTAACCACTGTTTCAAAGCCTCCAAGTTAGCTTGACTTTCTGCCTGTGTTCGCCGATCTTGCAGCTGAGTTTGTAGCTGATTTTTGATCTCATCTAATTTCTGTTTAAACTCCTTCGGTTTTTTGGATAAATTCCGTAAATTAGTTAATTGTTCTTTTTGTTGACGGAGGGTCTCTAACTGTTCTGTGCTGATCGGTTGTCCTTGGAAACGACCTGTTTCAATCACTTGAGTTCTCTGAGAGATCTGCTGGTCTAATAGTTGAGGATTTTGGGATAGAGTATTTAACTGGACTAAGAAGGCTTGAATTTGTCCCTCCCCTTGGTCAACACCCTGTTGAATTTGAGTCAAAGCGTTGTTTTTAATCTGGTTGATATTATTGATATGAACAGGAATCATCAACAGAAAAACTAAGCCTAACAGTGTGGAAAAAATAAAGATCGGCCAACGCAATTCAAAGCGGGATTTTCTGGAAATGACATCTCTATCTCTGTTAGCATCAATCCAGTAAGCGATTAAAACGAGAATGATACCCAGAAGAGGAACAATTCCTCGATCGACAAAGGTGGTGACGAACCCTACCTGCCATTGGGATTGACTGAATCGATAGGGCAGCGGCAGGATAAACCCATCCAAAAGGAAGGAAAAAATGAAAACCAATCCCGTTAATTTCAGGGACAAAGAAGTAAAGCTGTTCATCGCTGTTTCTGTAATGGTATGTCAATGAATAGATTCATTAGTCTGTTTAAAAGTTCTCGCTGGGGATTCGCGGAAGGATTTTGCCGAGAGGCACTCTGACAAACTGCAATTTCTAATTAACTTTCGCTCAGCCCCCCCGCTAAACCCTATATTAAAATCGTTCTGCTTGTCAACCCCTTTCGAGAATCGACTCTAAAAATATTACCTCAATATGGTATCGCTAAACTTATCCCTGTCAAAGAATAAAATTTTCCCAAGCTCTCAGACGAGGTTTTCCCCCGGCTCTCTTACCTAAGACAGAGGCTGTCAAAGAATAAAATTTTCCCAAGCTCTCAGACGAGTCCTCAATGGTTAGCCTATAGTAAAGACAGCCCCCCTGAGTTGATAACAAAACCCATGCAGAAATTGGTGGAAGTTTTAGCCGATAAACAAGCTCTGATCGCAAAATCTCTGGCTCTAGTTCTGGAAAAAATCACAACCAGCCTCGACCAACAGGACTATTTTACCATCGCTCTGTCCGGCGGTAGTACCCCGAAACCTCTCTACGAGGCTTTATCCTCTCAACCCCTCGACTGGTCAAAAATTCACGTTTTCTGGGGAGATGAACGCTACGTTAGTCCCGATCATCCTGACAGTAATCAACGCATGGCCCGGTTAGCATGGCTCGATCGCATAGCGATCCCGGCCGCTAATATTCATCATGTTCCCACGGATGACCCCGATCCCTACCTGGCCGCCCAAAAATACGATGATCATCTCCGCCAATGGTTTGGGGTCAATTCTCCCGATTTTCCCGTTTTTGATTTGATTTTATTGGGAATGGGCGATGATGGTCACACCGCCTCTCTCTTTCCCCACACGGCGGCTTTAACGGTCAGCGATCGCTGTATTACCGTCGGCGAGAAAGACGGCAATCCCCGCTTAACTTTTACCGTTCCCCTGATCAATCGGGCCCGTTGTGTGATCTTTATCGCTGCCGGCGAAAGTAAACGCCCCGCTTTACATGAGATTTTCTCTGCCTATGGTGATTCTTTCTCCTATCCTTCCCGTCTCATCCACCCCCCGGCAGGGGAATTATACTGGTTACTCGATGCCGCCGCTGGTTCCTCGTTTGTCTAGAGAATAGGGGAATGGACGAATAGGGGGAATGGGGGAATTTCAACTAAAACCCTAAAACCCTAATCTGCTTTTTTACTTTTCACTTTTTCCTGAAAAATGATCGTTTGTCCTAATTGCGAACATACTAACCCCGATGAGGCCAGTCAATGTGAGGCCTGTTATACCCCCTTACCGCGGATGTCTTCCTGTCCTAGTTGTGGGGCAACCATCCAAACTGATGCCACCTTTTGCGGTCAGTGTGGCTACAATTTACAGCCTAATTCCGTTCCCCTGGTTACGGCCGAGGCCGAATCGGAACCTGAACCCGTCCCACCAGTCCCTACAGCCACCGTCGCCTCGATCGCACCTCCTCCTGTTGCCCCCCCACCGGTTCCGGCTGCCACCCGCTTACAGACGGAAATAGCTAGTTTGCAGCACCTGCAAACCGATAGCAAAATTGAATTACCCCTACATCTATCGGTAATTCATATCGGCAAACCTAACGATCGCATTCCCCCCGATATCGATGTTTCCGGTTTTCCCGATTCTGATATCGTCTCCCGGGTTCATGCCGATATCCGCGTCGAAGGGGGCATCTATTACCTTGAAGACACGGGCAGCGCTAACGGAACCTACGTTAATCACACTCCCCTACCCCCCGGCAATCGTCATCGTCTCCGGGCTGGCGATCGCATTTCCCTCGGTAAAGGCGACAAAATGACTTTTATTTTCCAAATGTCTTAAGTAGTCTGGCAAAATTAATTTCCTGGTTGAGACCCCGAGAAGGTTGACAGTTTTTCACTCCAAAGTCCGCTTTTTTCCTTTTTAATTTTCCCTTGATCACTATCCATCTTCTTTTTTACTTCTCACTTTTTACTTGGTCAATATGCGTACAAATTGGCGACTCGGCTCTTTATTGGGCATTCCTCTCTATATTGATTCCTCGTGGTTTTTGATTCTGGCTTTTGTCACCCTGATCAATGCCACCGATGCAGAAATTCAGTCTCTGGCCGCCCAGAGTTTCGGTTTAGCGTGGTTACTTGGTTTAATCATGGCTTTATTGCTGTTTATCTCGGTTTTACTCCACGAATTAGGTCATAGTTTCATGGCCCGTTGCCAAGGCATCGAGGTCAATTCCATTACCCTGTTTCTTTTTGGGGGTATGGCCTCGATCGAGCGAGAATCTCGGACCCCTCCAGAGGCCCTGCAAGTAGCGATCGCTGGACCCCTCGTTAGTTTTCTCCTGTTTTGTCTCTTATCCCTAGCCAGTCACTTACCCTATTTAAACGCCAATTTAACCTATATATGCGGGCATTTAGCGATAATTAACCTGTTTTTGGCTCTATTTAATCTTATCCCCGGTTTACCCCTCGATGGGGGTCAAATTTTAAAAGCAATGGTCTGGCAAGCGACTGGCGATCGCTGGAAGGGTTTACATTGGGCTGCGATCAGTGGTCAATTCATCGGTTGGTTGGGGATTATTTTGGGGATTTTCTTGGTTCTCTTGACGGCAGACGTGGGGGGTGCCTGGTTAGGATTAATGGGCTGGTTTATCCTCAGAAATGCCAGCGCCTACGATAATTTGACTAATTTACAGGAAAGTCTCCTCAATTTTACAGCGGGAGAGGTGATGAGCAGAAATTTGCGGGTTTTAAACGCCCATCAAACCCTACAGGAATTCGCCCAAGAATACGTTTTAGACCGAGCAGCCGCCAATACTGCTTATTTTGCCGCTTCCGAGGGGCGTTATCGGGGATTAATTCGGGTGGAAGATTTACAGGCGATCGAGCGGAGTTTCTGGTCAGAAAAACAACTGCTTGATATTGCCCATCCCCTCGCGGAAATTCCCAGTGTTGAGGAAAAAACCCCCTTAGTGACGGTGGTGCAAAAATTGGAAACCATCCCGGACCGCATGATCACGGTGTTAACACCAGCCTCCGCCGTAGCCGGAGTGATCGATCGCGGCGATATCCTCAAGGCAATTGCGATTAAATACCAAATTCCCCTAGAGGAAACGGATATTGAACGCGCTCGCGAGGGAGTTTACCCCAGTTATTTGCCCTTAAATGTCATTGCTGCCGCTCTCGACAAAAGCGAACCGCCAAAAATCGGCGAACCGTCCTTAATGTCCTGACCTAGAGAGGATGGACGGTAATAATCTTGAATATGGCTAATCCGAAAATTTCCTCGCTGGTTAGTCTGCCACAATTTCCCCGTTTCCACATCTAAACAACTTAACCAGCCTTGGCCGTAGGCCCAAGTATCAATACAAATGGCATGGCCGAGATTAATCGGTTTCCCGCTTTTTTGGCTGGTATGGCCGCAAATCATGGTTTTTCCCGAACTATGGGCGGCGGGATATTGAAATTTCTCCCAAAAGAGTTTGTATTCTGGTTGTCTGGCTAGGGGTAGATTGGGATCGAGACCAGCGTGAACAAATAAATGATTTGCAGTTTCGTAGCTATTTATACAGACTTTTCCCAAAAAATCCCAGTGAGATTCGGGAATTTTAATCAGTTGGCCTTCGCTATAGGATTTTAGAGTAGCTTTACCGCCTTTTTCTAACCAGAGACGCTGTTTGAGGGGGTTGTTACGGGCTTGCAGCATGATAATCTCGTGATTACCCTTGAGGGGAATCAAATTTCCCTGTTTGTGTAGGGAAATCAGGCGATCGATCACCCCTTTCGAGTCTCTGCCCTTATTAACGTAATCACCGAGGGTGATTAAAGTATCTTGCGGTTTGGGATTGACGATCTCTAGCAAGTGATCTAGAGCTTTCGAGCAACCATGAATATCGCCGATCGCTAAGGTTCGCATGAGGATTTTGTCTGCTATGTTGGTAATACTCACCGATACTTTTTTGCTAACACAAACCAACAGATGAGGCAAGAGGCAACAGGCAACCTCCCCGATGTCGGGGGAGTTGGGGGGGGCGGGGGAGATTCAGCCGATCTAAGGATAGGCGGTTAGAATGGGTCTTAGCTTATCTTTCCAAGCCTAAAACAAGAGCTTTCGGTGCTTAGATTTGCCTGCCCTGTTGGTTATCGACCTGTAGGCGACCCTGTTCTTTTGTCATTGCTCAGTTACTAGATTGGCAACCTAGACCCTGACATTATAGGACTTTTGAGCGAGCCTAGTCAATGCTTTAAGTAGGGCTGGCTGAATAAATCTAAAAACCTTGTTGGATAAAACTTTTAGACTTTTTTGCTGAGGGGAACCCTAGGGCGAATTACTTCGCCCCTTTAAAAGCCCCGTCCGATTGCACTTATAGGCAACGTCGATTTATCCCGTTGCCTAGCATCCGCTTAGAATCCCCCGTCATTTATGCGGGGGAGAAGTCAAATTCTCGTAATCGGTAAACGTAGCCAATCGCTTAATTGTTGTGCCAACCAATCTAATTCCGCTTCGCTAACATCTTCACTGGCAGTGATAATATATTCTTGATGGCTGGCAATCAGGGCCAGACAAGGAGGAACAATAGTAAGATTTTCTCCCTGCATAGTGACAGTGACATTGCGACGAATGAGACTATAAATTTCGGAACTAGCGGCATCGGCAGTTAGTTTAAATTTCAGCCCCCAGAGTTTTTGGTAAAGAGAAACTTTTTTGGTGGTAATTTTTAACTCTAGTTCTCCCTGCCCAAAAGATTTGAACAACTGCCAAGATAAACTAGCGGAGATTAAATTGAGCAGAAAAATTAGGATAATTGGGATTAAAAAAGCGACCAGTTTGAGATCGTAAATAGCGACTATGGTTAAGAGGATAATCGTAAAGAATAGGGATGGTAAAAACTGTCTTAACTGGGTTTTGAGATTGTTGAAAAACTTTTGTTTGGTTTTACTAGCGATTTTTATTTCCAGGAGATTATCTTTTTTATAAACAGTAACTTCGCTGCCGTAGGGTTTGGTCAGATTGCCAATAGATACTAAGATCAATTGACAACTATATAAACTGGCTAAAGCTTCGGTTACTGAGCGAAAATTATAGACTGAATGGGAGTTTGATAATCTTTTTAACCAATAGATGAAAAAAGCACTTAGATTAGTTTTTTGTTCAAAATTTTCTGGTATGTAACGATGCTTAATCCCGGTGGCTAAACTGATCAAAGTTTTGCCTAGATCCTGTAAGTCCGTGATGGGAGAATCAGAATCAAAGGCAAAATCAACTAGATAAAAACGATTAGACTGAGTATCAAAGAGGATATTACTAAGTTTGATATTGCCGTGGTTAAGGGGGACATCCTGCTGATGGAGATAGGAGAGAATCTCCAAGAGATATTTGGCAATTTGTTTGAGATCTTGTTCTGCTAACAAACAACTGGAGTTAAGATAGTTTTCTAAAGGCTGCGCCGATAAATAAGGTCGGACAATAGCGATGATTTGTTCTGGGGATGAATCTATCTCAAAGCTATCGAGGTATTTGGGGAGAGATGGGTGAGAGAGTTGTCGCAACAGGGCGATTTTACTGGTTATTTCTCCGATAAACTGACTCCCTTGCCCACTAGGAACAGGAATAAGTTTAATGATCACTAACTGGGTGGTGTGTCTGTCCCTAGCTAAGATAGTTTTTTTTCCCAGCAACTGTTGGACTTGATAACGACTATGGAGAACTCGATCGAGCATGGGCGAGGATAGCGTAAGTAGTATCTCTAGGATAGCTCAATCTGGAAACTCTAGTCCCCATCTTTAGCATCCTTTTAATATTTTAACCCATATTCCCCACTTCAGTTTGAAGCATAAAAAACTCCAGGTCTTTTCCAAGAAAAAGAATCAGAATAAGCAAAAAAAATACTCAACCAATCAGATATTGAGAAGAAATAATCAAATACCAAATATTTTTTCGGCTCAAAGAGTTAAACTAAGTCACAACCAGCAGTCAGGGGTAAGAGTTGTTGGTTGGGAGAAGCCGAGAGGCCTTTCCGCACTTCTTAACATTCCATTGATAATTTTTACTAATATATTGCTTAAAACCCATTGCCAGTAGGGACTATAGCTACAATGATTGATTTTTATCAAGGTGAAGAATTGTAATTTTTTTCTCAGAAAAAATCAATTATTGAAAATGTTCTCAATAGTAGTTTCTACAATGAAGGTTTTTCGTCAAAACATCACATCTTGGGGAATGTAAAAATATATAAAAGTATATGAAGGTCTGCGGAATGTCGGACTAAAATTAAATCGGCTCGCTTGTGAGTTTATTCTCTGCTTGGCACGACTCCCAAGGGTGACGACGAGAGTAAACCAGGTGGCTAGGATAAACCTAAAATTTTCCCAAAATAGGAGGAACCTCTCATGGTTGAGGCCATCTTACCGGGTACTTACATAACAGTACGAGATGAAGGACTGATTAGTGCTGGTCAGGTTGTTTCAGGAAATATCGGAATTGTTGGAACCGCAGCCAAAGGACCAGTGGATGAGGTACAAATTCTTGGCAGTTTTTCTGAAGCTAAAGCAATTTTCGGGGAAATCGATCCCGCTCGCCAACTAACCTTAATTCAAGCACTAGAGCAGATTTACAACAATGGCGGTAAGACTGTGTATGCAGTTCGTACAGCTGCTAAAGCCGCCAAAGCTACCTACAAAATCAAAGATAGCTCTGAGAAAGATCTGGTGACACTAGAGGCAAAAACTCCAGGAAACTGGGGTAATGACATCAAGATCAAAATCACTGATGCCGACTCGCCTGCTAAGAGCAAGAAAGTCGAGCTAACCTATCAAAATACTAAAGAAACCTATACCATTTCTAAGTCCGGCGACCTGGAACAACAAGTCAATAACCAGACTAAAGGTTCTACTTTAGTGACTGCCACTCTAGCTAAAGACTCTTCCTCCGAGGCTTTACCGAAAAACACCGGCGAAAGTGGTGAGAAATTTACCCCAGGCTCCGATGGAGAACCGGCTAGTGCCGAGGAATATAAAAATAGTCTGGCACAACTGGAGAATGAACTAATAAACTTGGTTTTGCTGGCCGGACAGGATGTCAGCAACTCCGAAATGGTGACAGCACTGCAGGGTCACTTGAACACAACCGCAACAATCAAGCGAGAACGGATCGGCATTATTGGTAGCGGAACCTCTGATGATGTCAACGCGATCGCCAAAGACATCCCGGATAGCGATCGCCTGATTTTGGTCGCTCCAGGACTACAAATCTCCCCCCAGGTCAAACTCTCAGGCGCTTACACAGCAGCAGCAGTCGCGGGCCTACTGGCATCTCTGCCGGTGCAGGCTAGTCCGACTAACAAACCTTTGACAATTCCTGGCCTCTCCAAAGAGTTTTCCACCTCCCAGCTGGAAAAGCTCGTCGGCAACCGAGTGCTGGCGATCGAGAAACGGGAGGGTTTTCGGGTGGTCAAAGGCATTACCACCGCCAAAAACTCGGCTTGGCATCAGATTACCACTCGGCGGATTGTTGACTTTGCCATTTACGGGGTGCGCTCCGCCTGCGATCCCTACATTGGCAAGTTGAATAACGAACGGGTACGGGGAGCGATGAAAGCCACTCTTGATGCCTTCTTGACGCGCATGGTCCAGAATGAAGCTCTGATTAGCTATGAGTTAGCCGTCACCGCTAACCGAGTTCAGGAAATTGCCGGAGAAGCGATCGTGACCATGACTCTGCGACCGACCTTTAGTATTGACTTCATCAAAGTAACCATGTATCTCGGTTAACCCACCCATCAATTACTTCCCAGAGGAGGAAAACTATGGCCAATAACAACGTTTTTCGAGGGTCTGATGCTACCCTAGTCTTAGCTGTGGATGACAAAGCCACCGAAGAAGGCAAACTGGCGGATGGACTGATTAGTGAGTATGAGTTTTCTAATGTTGTGGGACGACTGCGAAATGTACAGGTGAACGTCCACAATGAGATCAGACCCTATCACGAAATTGGTAAGCGCTTTCCTACTGAACTTCGTCCAGGTAATGTTGATGTTTCAGGCTTTGCTGAACGCGCTCACATTAACGGCGCACTCTTGCGGTTATTGTTAGGTGATGCGGCAAAAAGTCCACCGCCAGCAGATCCGATTCCCCAGCCAACTTTCAACATCGTCATCAACTTGAAAAATCCCGCACTCCCCAGTAACAGCAGCAAACTCGTACTATTTGGGGTCAAGTTTGAGAAGTGGAGTTTCAGTTTGCCAGAAGATGATTTTATTATGGAAGGGGTTACTTTCCGCGCTTTACGGATCAGCAGCGAAGAAACCGCAGGCTAACAATTATGGCTGAAATTTCTCTGACTCCAGAAGACCTGTTAGCGGGTGCTTCTGTTACTTTTGATATTGCTATCCCAGTCAGTATTTTGCATCCAGGCGAACTGGATACTTCAGCCGATAAATTCCCGGAGTCAAGGCGAATTGTCCAGATTCGTCCTCTGACTATTGGGAGATTTCAATTGATAATGAAGGCTTCTCGACAGGATGCAGGATTAATTCCCCTTTTAATGATTAAAGAATCCTTAGTTGAGCCGACTTTATCCTTGGAACAAGTTAAACAACTCCCTTTAGGATTGGTCAATTTTTTAATTGACAATATCCGCGAAATTAGTGGTTTAACAGGAAAAAAAAATCTTTCCTAGATGTTAGTCAGTCTCCTTGGGTACAAGCAGCTTATATCCTCGCTAGGGAATTTGGCTGGACTCCCCAACAAGTACAAACAATGACAATGGCGCAAGTTTCTCTATACTTACAAATGATCGCTGAGGATTCAACCAAAAACCATGAATGATGATTTTCTAGTCAGCCTCGGTTTAGAATTATGCCAAGAGTTTCAAGAATGGAATTACTCTTTAATTGACGATTGGCTTAATAGTATAGAGCTTTTAGAAAAAGACCTGCAACCTATAGCAAGATTGCACCTTGCTATAGAAGATTTATCGGAAATAACTGATTTATGTAGAGATTGGGAGGCTTGGCTAACTGCTGATTTTGTCCCATCTTTAAGGTCTAAAAATGGGAAAATGTCTTCTCTTGAAAGGGATAGTTCCCAATTTGATTTAGGAGTAAATACTTCTTCTTTTATGTCATTTTCTCGTCAATCTTTGGCTTCAGCTTCTGATTATCCTCAACCAAATCCAAGAGTAAGGAACAAAAATTATCCCCCTTTACAAGAGGAGCAAGAAAATTTATATAACATTCGTCAAAAGAAACAGATAAGTTTTGATGATAATCATCAAGCTAATAATATTTATCCGCAGAATAACGCAACGAAAAGCCAGCGAGAATTAACTAATTTAGTTAGGGATATATCAGCAGAAAATTTACCCGTAGATTCAGATAATCTCAATTTGGAAACAACCCCTTGGCAAAATTCTGGACAAAAGACTGAAATTGAGTCAAATAATCCTTCACCGAAAAACTGGCAAGAATTAACCGATTTAGTTAGGGATATATCAGGAGGAAATTTACCCTTAGATTCAGATAATCTCAATTTGGAAACAACCCCTTGGCAAAATTCTGGACAAAAGACTGAAATTGAGTCAAATAATCCCTCACCGAAAAACTGGCAAGAATTAACTGATTTAGTTAGGGATATATCAGGAGACAATTTACCCTTAGATTCAGCAACAGCGGCTGATATTATCTCTCAGTCTGCTGAGATGTTACCAATTTCATCCCAAGTTTTACAGCCATCTAGAGAAAAATTATATCATCAGATCAATAATATTAACAGTAACTTTTCTAATATTAAAGAAACAGAATTAGAAATCAATAAACAGGAATCTGAAAATCAATCTTTCAATCAACACACTAGCCTTCAAGATACTGAACAACAAGCAATCGATCTAGATTATATTCTAGAAACTCTACAAACAAAAATTAATCAAGAGTACCGACGATTTTATGGAGGTTAAATATGGCAATTGAAATCGCAGGAATTCAACTGAATCGAGTACATAAAATCGAGACAATCGAGCAAAATAACTTTGTCTATCACCAAATTCCAGGAAAACAGGGAAACCTAGTCCAGAATTTTGGTAGAGATTCGGTAAGATTACAAATCAAAGGCATTTTTTATGGCAATAAATACTTGGCTGATTTAGAGAAATTAAGAAAAATTTATAAAGAGCAAAAACCCGTTGAATTTATTGCTGAAATTATCGGACAATCCTATTTTAGTCAAGTAATTTTAGAAAGGTTTGCCGTTGTTCAATCTGCCACAGATCCCGAGCAATTTAGCTATACTTTAACCTTAGCTGAATATGTCCCTCCAACTCCCAGTCAAGCATTTGCACAAGTGGCTTCTGTTGATGCTAATATTAAAGCAGATGCTGCTAGTTTTATGACCGTTGCTATGCTACCAGATGCTTTACAATTTGGTTCAATTCCAGCAATTACTAATCCGATAGAACCCTTGAAAGCTTCTCTCGATCCTATCAAAGAAGCAACTAGCACTCTTGATGGTAATCTTAGTGATTTAAAATCACTCTTTAACCTTTAGTGAAAATATGGTGTTCTTTAGGATTTTTGAGATTTTCCTCCCACAGTCTCCACACTCCCCTCCCCATTATAACTTTATTGACAGTCCCCCGACACCTGCTATAATGATTACCATAGGTTTTGATAACAGTTCCATTTTCCCTGAAATCCTTGATGTCCTAAGACTTTTCAAAGAATCGGGGATTAGCTCTAAGTCTCGCACTGTATCACCTAACTGTCAGCGCAGAAAAAATGTGACGATTTGTGTCAGACGCTCGGATTATTAACCATTACTTTAAATAAAAATTATGAGTTTAGCAATTCTCGATCAAATCCAAACCCTTGATGTAGATTCACAAGCAACTTTTGCGGAAGCGGGAAACCCTTTTACCACGTCTCAGGAATTAGTTAAGGCTAATTTAGTGGTAACTTTTCCCCCTCTTCCCTCCTTTGATCAAGTAACTCAACCAATTACTAGCGATCCGATAAAGATTCCTACAGCACCTTTTTCCGTGGGTGAAATTCAAACACAGGTTACGGGAAAATTAGGCGATATTTCTAGCATTAGTATAGACACTTTAACCCAGTCAATCCCAGCTAACCCCGGCGCAGATACTTTTAAAGGATTAGCTGTCACAGATCAAGTTAATAGTTCTCTTAGTGATTTAACTTCATCTATTACTGGTAATGCTAATTTTGGTCAACTTGGTATTCCCAAAAATCAATCAACTCCCTTTGACGAGTTTCAAGAGTTTCTCAATAATGCTCAAGCTTTTCCAGGTAAAATTTTAGATGCTATTATTAAAGCCTTTAAAAATTTTATTGATAAATTATCTAATCCAGACGAATGGTTAGATAGGCTTAGTTCTGACGCTTTAACTGAAATTTTTGTTGAACAAATTCAAGAACTTAATTATATCTTACCCAATGGAGCGATTCAACTCTATACTTTACAAATTAATCAACAGACCCAACTTTATAAAGATTATCAAAATTTTCTGAAATCTCTCGATCCTAAAAATTTAAGCCGCGCCAAAATTATACCCTTAAGACAACAAATCAAAAGCTGGTTATCGGAGGTTAACTCTCAAGGAGAACAGATTAATTTAGCAGTTAAAAATCTTAACTCTTTTGATATTGATAAGTTTTCTACGCTTTTGACAAATCTTCCCAATAGTGGAGGGGGACAAATTGAAACTCTTTCCAAAATGTTTCAAGGTATAGAAAATTTTGTCAACAGTTTAAAAGAACGGATTACCACAGTCACAGAAAAACTAGAAACCTTCATTACAAAAATACAAGATTTAATTAATCAGGCTATTACCAAAGTCAGCGAAATCGGGAACAAGATTTTAAAAGCGATCGCCGATAAAATTGAACAAGCGGGAAAAGCTTTAGATCAGGTTCAAGCTTATCTGACTAATACGATTGATAAATTAGTTGATTTTGTTGAACAAACAGCAGCAAAATCTGATGAAATTGTTAAACCTTTAAAGCAAGCGATCAATCAATTTGCTAATACTGCGGTACAAGATATTGAAACAGTAGCGCAACAAATTAAAGAGACAACTCAAACAATTGAGAAATCTTTAGATGAAGTAAATAAAAAAATTACTACTGAACTTAGTCCAGAAAAATTGGAAGAACCAATCAAAAAACTTCTGGGTAAAGTAACAGGTGTTTTGCAGAGTCAACCGGTTAAAGATGCTTTGAATAAAGCTGATCAAGGTATCGATCAAGTGGTGGCTGCTTTACAGAAAGTTTCCCTTGAACCTGCTTTTCAATTAGCAGTTACTCAAACCAATAAATTAGAAACAGAACTCAAAAAAATAGATGTTTCTACCATGGGAACTGCACAAAAAACCGCCTTAAAAGTAGGGGTCAAAATTCTCCAAGAAATTGATGTTCCTGGGGTAGTTAATCCAGAATTAACAGCAGCCTTCGATTCTCTGTTAGATCCGGTTGTTGGTTTAGTAGATTCAATTCAAGGAGAAATTAAACAAGTTGATGAACAAGTTAAATCTTTTGCTCCCGGAACCTTAGTTAAGACTTTTCTTGATCCTTATATTCAATCTCTAGTGACGGAACTGAATAAATATAAACCTTCTGTACTTTTAGAGACAGTTAAACAACTGTATGAAACCTTACTAGAAAAGTTGGAAATTTTGAATCCTAATCAGCTTTTAGAACGTTTAGAAGAACTTTATGAAAAATTACTTGCAGTTGTTGACTCTCTCTCTCCTGAAAAACTCACACAGTTCTTGACGGAAAAGCTAAATGCACTGAAAAGTATCTTAGATAACTTACCAGTTGAACAACTAATCAATAAAGTTATTGAAGCCATCGGTGATGTGGAAAAATTGTTAAGCGGTTTAGGATTAGACAATGTGTTAAATTCTGGTTTTTGGCAAACTTTAGAAGAAATTTTGAGCCTTAAACTCCAAGAACAAATTCAACAAGTAGATACTATTAAGGCGAAAATTATAGAACGGGTTAATAACATTGATGAAAGCAAGTTGATTGCTGCGTTAACTAGCTTACGTACTAATCTTACCAACTATGCAACGGATCCCAACATTGCGATCAGTAACGCCAATAATGAGTTAAACCAAGCTTGGAACAACTATCAAAAAGCATCGGAGGATTTTACGGCTGAATGGAATCGCAGCAAGCCACTTTTAGATAATTTTAATCCACCGGCGGAATTTGCGGTAGATTATCGAGATTTGTTAACTCGTATGACTGCTCTACGTCAAAGATTAGTTACTGCAAAAGTCACCAACGATCCTGATACAAAAGCTCTAACTCCTTCGTCAAATCCAACCGGAGAAAAGTTAGACAACTTACTGAAAAGTTCTACAGCGCGAAGTGATGAACAAATTATTGCTGATTTGAAAAAAGTCATTCCCAATGAAATCGAATCTCAGTTGACAGGTCCGCTCAAAAGGATTCTTAGTACCTTGGATGAAATTCTCGCTCAACCCCGTACTATCCTAGAAGAAATCAAGAAAGTCATTCAACGCTTGCAATCTGCTCCTACAGACATCGCCAAGATTCTGAAAAATTTAACCACTGATTTTGGTAACATTATTCGGGATTCGATCAATAAAGTTAAAACTGCTATTGATGGTACTGTAAATAAAATTATTGATTCCCTGGAAACAATTTACAAAGAGATTGTTGATAAACTCAAAGAACTAAGACCTTTGCTGATTCTAAATTCTTTCTATGATGTCAGTGATTTTAAAGGTGGTACTGTGGTACATCTCTTGACAAAATTACGGCGTAAAGAGCCATTGGATGCAGTTTCAGCCTACTTCTGGACAACTCTCAATGAAACGCAAAAAGCCTTGCTAGAAAATGCTGATCCTAACCAATCAGGAACGCAAAAAGCTCTTTTTAATGCTCTCAATAAATTACTAACAGATGTAAATTTCTATGGAACTGAACGCTTCAAATTAGTTGCTGAAAATCTTCCCCAAGAAGCTAAAGATTTAATTGCTAAACCGCAGCGCAGTGAACTAGAAACTATTCGCTTAAATCGCTTACTGCTAGAAACCGCTTATCCTCAAGAAATAATTCTGAGCTTACAATCAATTTATCCATTCTTCTTAGGAAAATTGAAGGAAATTTATCCCACCGAAATAGTCAAAAAACTAGATCAACTTCATGCTAACATTGTCAAACTCATCCTTGATATTCCTAAAGCTTTAGAAGGTGCGCTTAATGATGAATATCAAAAAGTAGTAGCTGCTTATCAAGAAATACGCCAGAAAATTGATCGTATTTTTAAAGCTTTAATTGAACGATTATATGGGTTAGAAAGTGAGTTAGGTATCGGATTAGAAGATGTCAGTGATGCTTACCGAAGTTTATTAGTAGCTATTCCCGTTTAAAAGAAGGAGGTTAAACTAAATTTATGAATCAACCTCTACAAGTTAACTATAAAGTAACGATTGGTACTACCACTTATACGGTTGATGATTCATCGTTGGTTTTAAACTTGCGGGTAAGTTCTTCATTGAATATTCCTGTAAATTTATGTCAGATTTCTCTCAGTCTTGCTGATTCGTTGGCTCTCTCTCTTGATCAATCGATAACGGTTAAATTAGGAAGTGATTCTCAATTAAGCCAGGTTTTTCAAGGTAAAGTTAGCCAGATAAAATGGCAAGTTGATCAAGTAAATCTTGAAGCTATGAGTAGTTTTAGTAGCTTGACCAAAGCAAAATTTAACCTGCTCTATGAAAAATCCTTTGCTGGAGATATAGTAAAAAATATTGCTCAAAATAGATTGGGGTTGGAAGTCAAGCAAGTTGACAATGGGATTAAATTTCCTGTCTATGTTATCGGAAATCAGCACACAGTTTATGAAAATTTACAAATCTTAGCTCAGAAATGCGGCTTTGATCTGTATGCTAATATTGAAGACCAATTAGTTTTTGCTCCCTATAAAACCTCAAAAAAACATAAATTTGAGTATGGCATTAATCTTCTTGCTTGGGAACAGATGGAGGAACATCCTTTGCAATCTGGGGTAGAAGTTTATGGGGAAAGTCCCGCTAGTCAGGGACAAGGGGAAAAAGCTGTATCTTGGCTCACTAAAAAAGAGGTTAAAGGAAGTGATGGCAAAAAATCTCCAGCAACTTTGCAACTAGAAGATTCTACTGCTAGAACTCAAGATATTGCCAACAAAATTGCTAAAGCTTACTTAAAAAAATACCAGAAAAAACAAAAAGGAGTGATTAAAGTTGTGGGGGAACCTAAAGCTAAATTAGGCGACAGCATTGAAATTGCTAAAATGCCAATATCGTCGCTTAATGGTACTTTTAAAATTACGGGAGTAGAACATTATTTATCTCGTAACAAGGGATTTTATACTACCATTCACTGGGAGGAAGTCTAATGGATTCAATTGTCGGCGTAATGAAAAAAGTTGCTCAACAGGAAGCACAAAAAATCTACACTACTGAACTTGGTATTGTTACGGCAATTTTTCCTCATTCAGCAGAAAATGATCAAGATAATTATCAATGTTCAGTAAAATTAAAAAATAAAAGGCAACCAGACGGAACTGATTTTGAACTCAGGAAAGTTCCCCTTGCTACTCCCCATTTAGGATGGGTAAATATTCCCAAAGTTGATGACCTGGTTTTGGTTACTTTTATTGGGGGTGATCTCAATTCTCCCGTGATTATTGGTCGTTTATACAATGATCAAGATCAGCCACCTGTCAACCAAGAGCAAGAATTTTTATTACAACATCCTCTGGAAAATGGTAGTCAAATTAAGATTGATAAAGATAGTGTGATTACCATTAGCAGTAAAGATGAAAAAAGCATTGTGACAGTGAAGGATAAAGAAATCACAACAACTAATGAGAAATGCGAAATTAATCTTAATGATGGCGATATGACCTTAAAAACTCAACAGTGTAATATTGTTCTTAAAGGAACGACTTTGACGATTGATAATGGGACTTGTAAAATTGAAATTGCCAGTGGAGGAATTACTATTGATGCAGCAAGTAGTAATCTGACTTTGAAAAGTTTAGGTGGGATAAAAATTGGCGATGCTGCTACTTCTAGTATCCAAGTTGGGGGGAGAGTTCCTGCCAATGCGATCGCCGATAATGATGACATCTTGTTAACAACTCATACCCATCTGGGAAATTTAGGTGCGCCTTGTCCGATTCTGATTCCGACTGAAAAAATTAACTCAATTCAAGCTAAAGCAAGAAATACAAAAGTAGGATAATTAACTAAGTAAAATTGACAAAGAGGATTAAATTATGGTCAGAATTAAAGGCGCAAATAGTGATTATGAATATTCAAGTCAAACTGATGGAATTGTTGACAAAACGACAGAAAGACCAGAGCTTTTTCTTCAGATTTTTATCTGTCCCTATGATATGCCTAGTCGCATCGAAAAACCCCATAATGGTAAATGGTGCATAGGCACAGATCAGAATTGTCCCCACGAAGGGAATAAATCCGGTCATGCTCTTATTAATCTACATCAAAAGGAGGGAATTTCTTTAATTACTGACAACAATAATAAACTCTCAGTCACTCAGGAGGGTAATATTGAACTCATCCCCGCTAGTGGAAAAGTTATCATTAAAAGGGATAAAAAACCGAGTTGTTCTTTAACCCTGTTAGAACAAGGATTAGAAATCAAGCTAGAAAATGGCGCAGCAATTCGTTTTGATTTAGCTGGTAACATTGAATTAAGTCCTGCTGTCAATAAAACAGTGACGGTTAAAGGCAATCTTACCGTAGAAAAGGAAATTACTGGAAAACTTTCCTCCGCCATGAAACAGGAATTAATTCAGGAAATCAAACAAAGCTTAAATAAATAATTAGGGGTTAAAATATGACCAGTCTCAATACATTTGATCTGCAATTAACACCGGGAGAACTAGGACAACAACAAGATATTAATCGAGTTGATGGCCGAAAAAATCTAGCGCAAGCTATTGTTAATAGATTTTCTACTCGTCGGGGAGAATTGACAAAATTAGGACATCCATCCTATGGATCTCGCCTTTATCTATTAATGGGAGAACCCAATAATATTCGTACCCGTAAGCTTGCAGAACTTTATATTAGGGAATGTTTAGAGCAAGAATCTCGGATTGCTGAAATCAAGGAAATTAGATTTGAACCACCTTCTCGCGACTTAGACAAACGCAATGTTTTACTAACAACAATTATTTTGCAACCTGTAGGAGAATCTACGGATCTTAACATTCAGTTAGCCATCAATCTTTAGCCATAATTATCCTTTCACCAACACCGAGAATTAGATTATGACTTTTGAACCGAAAAAATTTGAAGAAATCTACACCAACATGGTGCAGAAATCCCAAGAAAAAGTTCCTACTTTGACAGATTTTCAGGTAGGTAGCGTTATTCGCACCATGTATGAATCTTTTGCTTATGAAATTGGGATACTCTACGAACAATTAAATCAAGTTTATCTGTCAGCCTTTATTGATTCAGCGGAAGGTCCACAATTAGAAATGTTGGTAGCTTTGCTAGGAATTCAACGAGGATTACCAGATTTTGCCGAGGGAACCGTCACTTTTCAACGGGATTTAGGAACCGACATAATTGAAATTCCTGTGGGAACTTTAGTAACTACAGAAGACAGTGAAAAATCACCGAAAAAAGCTTATACAACTATTGAATCCCAAATTTTTCCCGCCAATTCAAAAACTCTTGATGTTAAAATTCAAGCTGTAGAACCAGGAGAAGAACAGGTGACTAAGGAGGAGACAATTAATATTATGCCTCTCCCGGTTACAGGAATTAAATCAGTCATCAATAAAAGTCCTATACAGTTTACTGGAAAGAAAACAGAAACCGATGAAGAATTACGAAAAAGAGCAAAAATTGCCCTGATTTCTTCTGGAAAAGCTTCTAATATTGCTCTAGAAAATGCACTTTTAAGTCAGCCGAGCGTTAAAGAAGTTAAACTGATTGAAAGGTTTAATGAGCCTGACAAAAAATATGGTTTAGTTGACATATTTGTCGATGGCGTTGATTTTAGCAATGAAACTAAAGTTCAAAGTCTCAAAAACCAGATTGATAAAGTTAGAGCAGCAGGGGTATTTGTTCGTTTACAATCAGCTATTCCTGTTCCTATAGATGCTGTATTTAAGATTGAAATTAATCCAGGTATAAAAATATCGGAAATGGAGCGCAAGACAATAGAAAAATCTGTTGAAGAAAGCATCATTGCTTATATTAGTCAGATAAAAATGGGACAACCTTTGTTGTTTTCTCAACTGACTCGCCAAATTCTTTCTGTAACCAATGTCTATAATATAGAGCGTTTTGAAATTTGTACCTATGTCCCAATA
The DNA here is from genome assembly GCF_027531715.1 of Microcystis sp. LE19-8.1F. Taxonomy (NCBI): domain Bacteria; kingdom Bacillati; phylum Cyanobacteriota; class Cyanophyceae; order Chroococcales; family Microcystaceae; genus Microcystis; species Microcystis sp. LE19-8.1F. The sequence goes on from NZ_JAPZSO010000006.1 coordinate 113,369, forward strand.
GACAATGGCTCTATTCCCAGTACACCAACTCAATGCTATGCTGATAATGATTCTCGAAAGCAAATTGATATTGGGGAAGCGCAAAAAATCTATCTGCGTAAGATTTGGGTAACTTCACAAGTGAAAACAGTTCCTATTGTAATTCAATTTAAAATCAATCAGGATATTCAATCTTCTCAAGAACCAGAAATTATAAATAAATTATTGGAATATTTTAACAGTCTAAAATCTGGTGACTCAGTGAAAAAAGGAGATATTGAAAATAAAATTGCTGAAGCTCAAGCTCAAATCACCGTTGAAGATAAAGACTTGAAGTTACAAGTACAAGCTTCAGATTTATCGCCTTTAGCAGTAGTTACACTGGAAGAAATTAAATTGAGTTTTGCCGAAAAAGCCGAATTAGACAAAGAAAATCTGTTTATCTATCGTAACATTCTGAAAATCGTTGGTGCAGTTCAATTTACCCCTCCTAAGACAACTAATGATGAGGAGAAAAATAAAATCAAGCAAAAAATTATTGACAGTTTGAACGATTATTTAGCGACTCTGAAACCCGAAGAAAACGTTGATATTGATGGGTTAGAAAAAGCGGCGAAAAATGTTGTTAATGATATGCCAGTCAAACTTAATATCAATGATTTGATTACTCTGATTAATGATCAAGAAGAATTAAGAATCAGTCAAAAGCAAATTGAAGTTAAACAATGGGAAAAAGCGCAACTTGGTAATTTTTGTGTAACTAGCGAGATTGAAAGTATCAAGGTAGATATTACTAAATTAAGCTTAAAATTGGTAATTCCCAATCCTCCTCCTAGTGGCTTCAAGCAAACAGATGTTATTGAACCAATACAAAAAGCTGTTACTAAAGCCATTCAAGAATTTCCGAAGCCGGAACAAGGCAAAAACTTGTCTTATGCGAGTTTGCAACAAGCTATTCTTACACCAATCAGTTCGCCAGAATTACAAAATTTATTGCGAGGCGTTACTTACGTTATCGAAAATTTTGACCTAATAGCAACTTCTAAATCTGATAACCGCACTCAAACAAGAAATATTAACAACAATAAAGAGATTCATGTTCGTTCCGTCGAAATAATCAAAGAAATCAACCCTCCAGCAACAGTAGAGGTGAAATAACTCTACTAAGCAGTGGACTGTTTCAATTAATTTAGCGCATTGTTATCGTCATCTGATATAAATGCTTGCTGTAACTGGCCATACCTGCTATACTGATTTACATGGTTGTCGAGAACGGTCTCATTTCTACCGCAACCCCGCTTCTCTGCGACACTACTCTCATCTTGTGTTCCTAGACGGAGAAAACAATGGCGATTAGTGGTAGAACAGCTAGTATCATAAGTCGGTTTCCCCACTTCTATCCTCCCGAAGATCCTAAGAGTTTTTTGCCTCAATTTTTGGATGTTTTTGGAGAGATACTAGACGAAGTGGAGCAGGATTTAATCCGTGTCTTAAAATCTCATTTTATTAATACAGCAGACAACTTTGGTTCTCTGGGTTTCACCGCTACTCAAAAAGGAGATTTAGATAAAATCTTTGCTCTTATGTTAGCGGAATTGGGAGGAACATCCCAATTAACCACAGTCAATCCCGAATTTCAGCCTAGGGATTTTACACAAATCTCCCTATTAGTGAAAGAATTGGTTGATTCAGAAAACCCTTTATCGAGTTATATTTTTACAAAAATTACGGAAGCATCCCAATTTTGTACGTTAGCCGTTTTACGAGGGACTGAAAACCTTGCGCTGTCGTTACTTTGGGTAATGAATAAATATCATGTAATCAATAAATATCATGTCAGCAATTCCTACTTCTGCAAGGATTTTCAGTTTCACTTATCACTAATTCTTAAGTTGATTATTGGAGAGGATGCTTTTACTAGCTATCTGCGCGATAAATTATCAGCAGAAACTAAGGAAAAATTATTCAATTATGATGGTTCAGCATCTGTTAACACCGATTTAAATCTTGCATTAGTTAAGGAATTTAATAAGATTTTACAAGAAGATCGTAATCTTTATAAATACCTGCAACAAAGAAATTTACAAAGCAACCTTTTGCAACAAATTAATCAAGGCTTAGAACCAGTAAAAATAGTATTAGCAAGGGGATTGTATCGGCGTTTACCTCCAGACATTCAAAGAATACTTTCTCGACAAAAACCGCCTTTTTACCCTCAAGATATTACGCCTGAAATTGAGATTGACTTAAAAAATCAATTAAAAGCTTTATTTAAAAATATCTCCTTTGTCCAACAATTACTTGCTGTAATTAATCAAGCTGAAGCAGCGACTACATTTTTATCAACCCAAGCAATCAACAGTTTATTAGAAATTGGCAAAATTAGTTTATCTAGTTTGTTATCGGTTCCAGAGAATACCACCAATATAGAAATACCCAAGCTTTCCCCCGCAGCAGAATACCTTCTATCTCAAGTCATCGTTGGAGATGACTTAATCCGACTGTTCCAACAAATTACTCAAGGCTTAGACCCAGTAAAAATAGTATTAGCAAGGGGATTGTATCGGCGTTTATCTCTAGACATTCAAAGAATACTTTCTCGACAAAACCCGCCTTTTCAACCTCAAGATATTACGCCTGAAATTGAGATCGATTTAAAAAATCAATTAAAAGCTTTATTTAAAAACATCCCCTTTGTCCAACAATTACTTGCTGCAATTAATCAAGCTGAAGCAGCAACTAAATTTTTATCAACCCAAGCAATCAACAGTTTATTAGAAATTGGCAAAATTAGTTTATCTAGTTTGTTATCGATTCCAGAGAATACCACCAATATAGAAATAGCCAAGCTTTCCCCCGCAGCAGAATACCTTTTATCTCAAGTCATAGTTGGAGATGACTTAATCCGACTGAATCGAATGCTATTAGAATCGGTTTATCCAGAGGAAATTCCCACCAGTGAAACGCCGACAGCAATAGAAGTCGCTGAACAACTTGCTCAAGCTTTCAATCAGAAAATTTTAACTGATGACAAATTCTATGAAAATAATAAAAAAAGTTTTACTTTTAAAAGCTTATCTCGCGAAATGCAAAGCTTGATTCAGTCTGAATCTCCCAGCAAAAAATCAGATTTACAAATTAAACGGCTGAATCGCTTACTGTTAGAAACAGCCTATCCCACTTATTTAGAAAAAAGTATTACTGTCTATCGCAAACGTCTTCAACGCCTAATCGATGTTTTAAAGTCCGGTGCTTCAACTCAAGAGGGAATTGTCAAAATTGTTGCTGCAAACTTAGGAATGAGTACGGATGATAACGAGGAGATCAAACCTTGGGAATCTTACCTTTTTGACATCCCGATAACTCTAGAATCCTCTCTTAGTAAACTTACCGTACCCGAAGAACTTCAGCAAGCCTTTCGAGAAAAAGGATTAATTTTAGCATTTGGTACAACTATTGTATTAGAGAAATCTCAACAACGTTGGTTGCTTACTGATGCCAGCCAAGGACAAGTTTATCGTATTCTTAAAAAAAATGGAACCCTTAAGGTTTATCGTCAGTTAATTCGGGTAATTGAATTTTTTCCTGAATTAGTTTTTCATAAATATACAATTCATCCTCATATTGATAAATTTAATGTCAAAAACCCCAATGCTGTTCCAGCTATTCCTGCGATTCAAATCAAGATTTTAGATAATCGTGAAAATCCGCAAGGTTCTTTATCACCTTTTACGAATATTGTTCTAAATAATCTCACTAATAATCAATCTATAAAATATGAAGCAAGTCTCAATATCAATGAAATTTTATTACTCCTACCGGATGGTTCAGCTATGGTAAATGGAGTAACAGATCCTAAACATTTACTTGTGGGAGCTATGCCGAGTTTACCCTTAGGTCAATCTCAATGGTCAATAGAAGCGGATATTGGCAACCCACAAATTACTTTTGGTAGCACTCTGTTTGACTTTTCTTTGTTTGAAAGTAACGCAACTAATTCAATTACATCTGAGGAACAAGCTAAATCTTATTCATTGGAGGTTACATTCTCTTTTTATCAAATAACTCCGGGAGGTTTCACAGTTAAGATTCCTTGGCAAATCCCAGGTTACAGTGATCGCTTTGACGAAAGCTTAGATCATCCACGCCATCAAATTCAAAGTTTAATTGAAAAAGTCAAAGCATCGGGGATTCGTGCTAAGATTGCTTATGAACAACAATTTCAAGAAGACCATCAAATCCAGGAAAAATTGTTATTTCAAGGAAAAGGCAAATTTTCAGAAGACCATAACATAACTGATGAATTTGATGGTCGATCTCAACAATCTTTGCGTTCTGAACAGGAAATGTCTGATACATTTTTGACCTCAGCCGTATTTGATTACACTTATTTTGATACAATTGTATTTACCTAAGGAGATCTAGCTATGGCTATCCAAGACACAATGGACATCAAAGGAAGTCTCACCATCCAAAAAAGAGACTTGAATAATCAACTGGTAGAAGAAATTCACGCTAACAATACTATTGTCACTTCTGGACGAAGATTAGTGGCTCAACTTTTTAGTCAAGAATTCAAAGACACTATTAAACCAGTTTCTCAGATTGCGATTGGAGGTAATGATAAAGCGGTCAGTGATGATGATTTACAATTAGCACAAGAAATCTTCCGCAAAAAGATAAATCCTATTAAGGACAGTGATTTAGTTCTGTTACCTGATAGCAAAAGAATTAAACTAACAATAACGGCTGATCTGCAAGCGGGAGAAGGTAATGGAGAATTAAAAGAAGCGGCTTTATTCAATGAGTACAAAGTCATGTATAATAGGGTTATCTTTAAACCGATTAATAAAACTCCAGATTTTACCCTCACCCTGATTTGGGAAATCACCTTTTGAAATCAACTTACACTCTAATTATTGGTGACGATCATGCCATTAGCTGACACTCTCAAAAAAGAACCGGGTGACATTCTCAAGTCTGATGATTGGAATGTCATAATCAAAGAAATTGACCGCTTAGAAACAGCAAAAATTAATCGAGATGGAGCCGACACTCTTAAGGGACCGCTAACTATTGCTGAGGCCTTAAACGCCAATAGTAATGTCACTATTAAGGGAAGTCTAAGTATTGTTGTTCCGCAACCTCAAGAACCTTCAGGTCAGATTTTAGTTTTAGGACCTACTAATGCTTCTAATCTACGATTAGGCTATCATCAAGATTATTCTTGGATTCAATCTCATGGTAGCAAACCTTTGCTGATCAATCGGTTAGGGAATAATATTGGTATTGGTAGTACAATAAATCCAGTTGCTAGGTTAGATATTGCCTCAGCTACTCGTACTGGAACTCATCCCACAGCCGTTAAAGGTTTATATATAACCGGTGATTTTAATGCTGATAATGATGGTGTAGAATTTCGCCATAGCAATGGTACTCAAGGAATTGGCTTTGGCTTCAATACCATTTATGCAGCAGGAAGTAATGCTAATCAAGATTTACAATTAAAACCAAAAGGGACAGGAGAAGTTAAGGTTGCTGGAAGTTTGTCAGTTTCTGGTATTGTCAAAGCCCAAGCATTAACACTTAGTCAAAGTGGTGGTCAATCCAGCGGTATGGCTTCCTTTATGAGTAAAAATCCTGAACCACCTTACATTAATTGGTATCACAGCCGTAGCGGAGCAGATCAAGATCTTAAGCGCTATGGATATATTCAAGCAGGAGATGACGGCATTAAGGAGTTTCGGTTTGTTGCCGAGAATGGAGCTAATTTCAAGTTTTCAGGGGGCAACCTAACAGTTTCTGGTGATTTATCAGTAACAGGTTCGGTTAGTTTTGGTTCACAAGTGCGTCAAATGCTTAATTTATGGTCAACTGGCTATGGAATTGGCATACAAAATGGGACCCAATATTTTCGTAGCGATAGAAACTTTGCTTGGTATAAAGGTGGTTCCCATAATAACGAGGAACTCAATCCTGGTGGTGGAGCAGTACAAATGGTTATCAAAGATGGTAATGTTGGTATCGGAACAACAAACCCAGGTACAAAGTTAGAGATCAATGGTGATTTAAAAGTAACTGGTACAATTACGGGGACAATTGATGCGACAAATATTGCTACAGGAACATTAAATGTTGCTCGTATTCCTAATTTATCGGCTAATAAAATTATTGATGTATATGATATCTATTTAAGAGGATCAGCCTTTGAGTCAACAGAGGGAAATATTACATTTTTAAAGATTGCCAACTTTGATTTTGGGCTGACAACACAACGTGGATTGAATACGATAATTCTCAACCCAGGTGGTGCTTATAGACGTAAGGCGAATCACGATGTATATGGAGATAAGACAAATTGGAATAATTGGGCTGATTGGGTTAACTCTAATGCCGCAGCTGGAGATTTAGTAGCTGTTGCCAGCTATGATGCTTTACATGAGGCTCCCAAATCTGGTTCAGCAGCTACTCTGTTGGATGCGATTAATGGGAAACAAGCCTTTAGCGCAGAGTATCGTGTTTCTTATGCACTGTTTTTTATTAAAGGAGAATCAAAATGTATAGAAGTATTACAAGCTTATCGAGGTCCTAATGCTCATTTAAAAACGGGCTATGCTTTTAGTCAGCTATCATTTAACTTTAACAACTTTAACAGCGAGGAAGCCTGGATAGTCCCAGCATTTATGAATGGTTGGATAAATTTTAATACCACCCACAATCCTGCTGGATATTTCAAAGATAGTTTGGGAATAGTTCACCTCAGAGGGTTAGTCAAGAATGGTACTAACAATACTACTATTTTTACGCTTCCTGTTGGTTATAGACCTTCCTATCAAGAGCTTCAAGCAGTTCAAACCAATCCTAATACAATTGGTCGGGTTGATATTCTTGCTGATGGACAAGTTACAGTAGTATCAGGAAGTAATGGGTGGGTTTCTTTAGATGGGATTACCTTTAGGGCCGGAGGATGATATTAATCTATGACTGAATTCATTCTCATCACTGGTGATAAAGCCATGTTTAACCCTACCTTCGGACAAGCAATTGTTACCGTTTATCCCCAAGCAGTGTCAACCCATGTTGATACCGTTCCCGATATTTTGGAATTTGCCATTATTGAAGAAAACTGGGTGACATTAAACAATCATAATTTAAAGATTGGGGATAAAGTTAAAATCTTCTGGAATGACAACGACAGCCAATTATTTACCGTTGAAGAAACCAAAACCGATCAATTCAAAATTTCCCTTAACCACACAGGTGATATTTTTGTGTACGGTCGAGAAGTAGATGATTTTCATGTCGTTGACTATGATGCCTTGTCAATGCTTCATATTTCTGCCACTCAGGAACTCTACAAAATTATCAAAAAATTAGAAGGAAAAATTAACGAAAAAATTAATGCTTAAACTCTGATGAACAATTTCAGTTTGAATTTTAGCTTTTCCTAATCCAGTAGTGGACTAATACAGCAACAAAAAACCTCCGTGTCCTCTGTGTCTCTGTGGTGTTTCTTATTGTTACCAATAATAAGATTTTGTATCACAAATACGGGAGAGTCCCGATAACTATCTCCATTCCCCCAAAAATCCAAATTCTCATCAATCAACTTGATCGACAGTTAAACGAAATTGAACAACAAGCAGCACAAGGAATTAATCTGCTTAGAAGCTTATTGTCTTATTTCCCAGAAAATGTTATACTAATGCAGTATTTTGCTTATCTTAACACGATTCTGTTTTTCCTAGAAACAGCAAGACGACAAATCCAAACCACTATTGATACTATTTCTGATGAAGACGTGCCGAGGGAATTAATTCAAGAAGCAGGAGAAGATTTGGGAATGTTGCAAGGAAAAATCATAGAAGAAAAAATCCGCTTGCAAAGACTTATTGATTTTTTAGGAAATAACCCATGAAAAAACTGCCCGATGAAAAAACCTTATTAGCTATGCTAGAACAGTTCAAAATTGCTGAACAACAAGCGAGAGAAATTTGTGAAATATCAACAGAAGTAGCCTTAAAATATCAACAGCGAATGCGAGAACTTAGGGAAGCAAAACAACAGACCGAACACTGAATCAGCAACAAAAAAACTCCGTGTCCTCCGTGTCTCTGTGGTGTTTATTATAATTTTATTTAACCCAAATAAAAGGCGGTGAGTGTAAATGGCTTATAGCAATTTCAAACTCAATTTACAATTTTGGTGGTATGATCTAGAAACACTAAGTTAAAAGCCAACCTTTCCCACGAGTTATTCCCATGAAAGAACAAATCCAAGAACGCATCCAACAACTCAAAGCCGAATATGAGTCCGGTCAAAAAATGTTAGCTGATCTAGAAACACAAGAGTCTAATCTAAGAACTACCATGCTGCGCATCAGTGGTGCGATTCAAGCATTAGAAGAGTTACTCGCTCAAGCTGAGGAAGAAGAAAATCTCGACGACGCTAAAAAAGTAGAAGTTCTCTCTCAATGAAATAGTTAATATTCCCCAAAACTGCCATGATTCGAAACCTAGTTTTGAGAATAATCAGCTTGCTAGTTGAAACCTTAGCAAGCGTTCTTTCTCCCGCAGAGCAACACATTAAGGCTGGACCGGTTGACTCAAGCGATAGCAGTAATCTCCCGATGATTGTGCTAACTCCGGGTTGCTTTACCATCAGCCAACAGCCCGGAGAAAACACCTCTAATCAACCGCGTCCAGAAGAGTTTCGGGAAAAACTGGCTGTCAGCCAAGAAAAACCTTTAGGACCATATATCTTAGCCAAAACACCGCTACAAGGAACGGTTCAGTGTCAAGTTTTCTTTGCTGAAGGTACATTAACAGAAAAGCAAATTTGGCTTCAGGAAAAACAAGACTTTACCATCAATTATAAAACGAAAGAGTGTAACTTTACTTATGATATATCACAGGCAGAAAGTATCCTGTTTATCTACTCGTTTGTCGGGATTTTTAGCCTAAGAAACTTTGAACAAGAACTTTTCATAGAGGTACAAGCTGCAAGTACCAATGAACTGGAAAAATTAACGGCTCTCATTGCTGGCTCTATCCTAACCCACCACGACCAATTAATCGAAGCCTATAATCAAGATCCCACCTATAAAACAGAATATAATGCAGCTTCCCTGAGAATTTTAGCCCAACTGCATCAAATTCAGTTTTTAGCAGGAAATCCAGCCGATACATCCTCAATTAAAATGAAGCTGAAGTTTTTAGTAACCGGTCAACTGAAAGCAACACGATCAATTAGTGAAGCATTTGGTATCATCGAAAAAATTGAGATTATCGAACCAACGGTTAGTCGATAATTTCCCGATCAATTTTGGGTAAACCCTCATCAAATTCCAGCGAAGTCTCTTGCCTCATCTCAACAGGCAATTTAAATACGCGGGCAGCTTAAAAGAGTCTTATACCATTTTTCATAAGTAATGGCAGAGATGGTTAATCGCCCTCACCCCTAACCCCCACCCCCCCTGCCCCCCCCGACATCGGGGGGGGATTAAGGAGGGAGCCCCCCGCCTATCGGCACCCCCCTTATTAAGGGGGGCAGGGGGGATCGAAGCTAAAATCCATTTTTAATTTAATTATAACCAGCTACTTAGCTATAGCAGTTATCTTAATGATGAGGTACGAAGTTGCTGCCAGCAAGGGAATCTTTAAGAAATTACCCAAAATCCCTGAGTACAGATATTGACGGCGCTAGACTCCCAACGTATAGATAAATACTGTTTCTGGAAGCCCATGACTGTGAGCTACGAAAAAATCACCCCACCGACAACAGGCTCGACAATTACTTTTTCTGACGGAAAACCTCTAGTTCCCGACGATCCCATCATTCCCTTCATTCGTGGTGACGGTACGGGAGTCGATATCTGGCCCGCAACCGAAAAAGTCATTGATGCAGCGATCGCCACAGCCTACGGTGGTCAAAGGAAAATCCATTGGTTTAAAGTCTATGCTGGCGATGAAGCTTGCGAAATCTACGGGACCTATCAATATCTGCCCCAAGATACATTGACAGCGATTAAAGAATATGGTATGGCCATCAAGGGTCCCTTGACCACTCCGATCGGTGGCGGCATTCGTTCCCTGAATGTGGCTTTGCGGCAAATTTTTGACCTCTATGCCTGTGTTCGTCCCTGTCGTTACTATGCGGGAACCCCTTCCCCCCATAAAACCCCAGAAAAACTCGATGTCATCGTCTATCGGGAAAATACCGAGGATATTTATCTGGGCATCGAATGGAAACAAGGCACGGAAATCGCCGATAAACTGATTAATTATCTCAACACCGAACTAATTCCCGCCACTCCCGAACACGGTAAAAAACAAATTCCCCTCGACGCGGGTATCGGGATCAAACCAATTAGTAAGACGGGTTCCCAAAGATTAGTCCGCCGGGCGATCGAACGAGCGCTGACTTTACCGAAACCGAAAAATCAAGTTACGCTTGTCCACAAGGGTAACATTATGAAATATACGGAAGGGGCGTTCCGGGATTGGGGTTATGAATTAGCTAAAAGTGAATTCCGGGATGTGTGCGTTACCGAGATGGAATCATGGATCCTGAGCAATAAGGAGAAAAACCCCGATCTGAGCATCGAAGATAACGCCCGCATGGTGGAACCGGGTTATGATGCCCTCACGGACGAGAAAAAAGCTAAAATCTGTCAAGAAGTTACCAGTGTTCTCGATGCTATCTGGGAAACCCACGGCAATGGGCAGTGGCAAGATAAAATTATGGTTAACGATCGCATCGCCGATAGTATCTTCCAACAGATCCAAACCCGTCCCGATGAATACTCGATCCTCGCTACCATGAACCTGAATGGCGATTATCTCTCCGATGCGGCAGCGGCGATCGTCGGTGGTTTAGGGATGGGACCCGGGGCGAATATTGGCGATACTTGCGCTATTTTTGAGGCAACCCACGGCACAGCCCCTAAACACGCCGGTTTAGACCGAATTAACCCCGGTTCGGTGATTCTTTCCGGGGTGATGATGTTGGAATACATGGGATGGCAAGAAGCAGCCGATTTGATTAAAAAAGGCATCGCAGCAGCGATCGCTAATCGACAAGTTACCTACGATTTAGCGCGTCTGATGGAACCCCCCGTTAATCCTCCCCTGAAATGTTCCGAATTTGCCGACGCGATTATCTCCCATTTTGGCGATTAATTTTCTGGTTAGGGTAGCCTGAAAACTGCCCTATTTTTCGGAAAATCCCCACAATTACCCCTGCCTCCGTTAATGCAGACGTTTTAAGCGTTCTTGGAGAATTTGGGCTTGTTTTTCGGACTCTGCTAAAGCTTGCTTCGTTTTTTGGATTAAAGCTTCTGGAGCTTTTTCGACAAAGCTAGGTTTATTCAAGCGATCGCTCAAACTCTTGATTTCCCCTTCTACTTTAGCTAAATTTTTCTCTAATTTCCCAGCCAATACCGATATATCAACCAATCCGGACAGGGGGATGAGGATTTCTACCGTAGCGACAACACCAGCGATCGCTTGATTGACTTCCTCGGTCAATTTTGCCGTCAAAATTAAGTTTTCGATCTTGGCCAAGTCTTTTAAGTACACTTGTCCGCGTTGCAGAATAGCTAATTCTTGACTGTTTTCTGTCTGTAAAATTGCCGTGATCGTTGCCCCCGGTTTAATCCCCGCTTCGGCCCGCAAATTACGCAACACCCGAATACTTTCTATTAATAACTCAAAAGTATTTTCTAAGTCTAAATCGATCAGAGAACTATCAGCTATTGGATAGGTTTCTAAAGCTAAAACCTGCTGATTTTCTTGGGTTAAATGATGCCAAATTTCTTCGGTAATATGGGGCATAAAGGGATGTAATAATTTTAATGTCCCTGCCAAGATAAAAGCCAAAGTTTGCCGGGCCGTGGCACAGGAAACCGATTCTTTATCCTTCCATAAACGAGTTTTTACTAACTCGATATACCAATCACAGAAATCGCGCCAGATAAATTCGTATAGACCTTTAGCCGCTTCTCCCATGCCATAATTTTCTAGATAATCTCTAGTTTTTTGCACTGTTTGATGATAACGAGATAAAATCCAGCGATCAGCTAATTCTAAATTTTCTAAAACTGGTTCTCCCAATTCTTCTGGGGTTTTTCCCTCCAGATTCATCATGACAAAACGGGAAGCATTCCAAATTTTATTGGCAAAATTTCGGGCAGCTTCTACGGATTCCGATTCATCGGTTTTACGGTTGTATTGCAGACTGATATCCTGTCCTGCTCCTGCCACTTCTCGGATTAAGGTATATCGTAAAGCATCGGTTCCATATTTATCAATTAAAATTAGGGGATCGATGCCGTTATTAGCAGATTTAGACATCTTTTTGCCGTTTTCATCCCTAACTAAACCGTGAATATAGACATCTTTAAAGGGCATTTGTTGGGTAAAATAGCCCGCCATCATCGTCATTCTGGCCACCCAGAAAAAGATAATATCAAAACCAGTGACGAGGGTTGTGGTGGGATAATAGGTATCTAGATCAAGGGTTTTTTCTGGCCATCCCATAGTCGAAAATGGCCACAATCCCGAAGAAAACCAAGTATCTAAAACATCGGGGTCTTGTTGAATAATTATATCCTCTCCATACTCTTGTTTAGCCTTGGCTAAAGCGGAGGTTTCATCTGGGGCAACGACGAAGGGAGTATGGTTAGTAATTTCGTTGTTAGTTTCACTGATAATATACCAAGCAGGAATTTGATGACCCCACCACAGTTGTCGAGAAATACACCAATCTTTTAGTTTAACTAACCAATCGCGATAAACTTTTGTCCATCTTTCCGGCACAAAACGGGGCGAGTTTTCCTGATCTAAACAGGCTAAAGCTTTTGTGGCTAAAGGTTCAATTTTAACGAACCATTGGGTAGATAAAAGGGGTTCCACGGGAACTTTACCTCGATCGCTATAGGGGACGCTATGGCGATAGGCTTCAATCTTAACTAAAAAGCCGTCTTCATCGAGTTTTTTAACGACATTTTTGCGGGCAACAAAACGATCTTGACCTACGAATATTCCGGCATTTTCGTTTAAACTGCCGTCTAAATTCATGATATTAATAAAGGCTAAATTATGGCGTTTACCCATCTCAAAATCCTTGGGATCGTGGGCCGGCGTAACTTTGACGCAACCGGTACCGAATTGGGGATCCACCAATTCATCGGCAATAATGGGTATTTCTCGCCCCATTATCGGTAAAGTGACGGTTTTGCCGATTAAATGGCGATAACGGGGGTCTTGCGGGTTGACAGCGACACCAGTATCACCGAGCATGGTTTCGGGCCTTGTGGTGGCTACTTGAAGATAACCGCTACCATCGCTGAGAGGATAGCGAAAATACCAGAGATTTCCCTCAATATCCTTGTTTTCTACCTCTAAATCGGAAACGGCCGATCGGGATTCCGGACACCAGTTAACTAAGTATTGACCGCGATAGATTAATCCGTCTTCATAAAGTTTGATAAAAGCAGTACGGACAGCATGGGAAAGTCCCTCATCCATGGTGAAACGTTCCCGCGTCCAATCGACGGATACCCCCAAGCGCCGCAGTTGATTAACAATGGTACTACCGGACTCCTCTTTCCATTGCCAAGCGCGTTCGAGGAATTTTTCCCTTCCTAGTTGATAACGGTCGGTTTTTTCGGCTTTTAATTGGCGATCGAGTATGGCTTGTACTGCAATACTAGCGTGATCTGTCCCGGGCAGCCAGAGGGTATTTTTGCCGGTCATGCGTTTGTAGCGAACAAGTGTATCAATCAAGGCACTCTCGAAAGCGTGACCCATGTGGAGACTACCGGTAACATTGGGAGGGGGGATGACTATACAGTAGGTTTCGCCGCCTTTTTCGGGGTTTGCTGTAAATATTTCTTGATTTTCCCAATATTGCTGCCATTTGGTTTCTGTGATCTTGGGATCGTATTGCTTCGATAGTTCCGAGGTCATGATGGGGGGATTCTACAATTCTTAGTTCTTTGTCAATTGTCCCACATTTGGGAGAGATCAAATTCTGGTTTAGTTGCCAGCTAAAAATTTTCAAGAGTCCTAAGCTAAGACGTATTTAAACCGCTTATTCTTAGATTAGCCGAATCTTCTCCAATCGCTTTACTGTTGCCTCTTGCCTCTTGCCTTTTGCCTCGTCTCAACAAGCAATTTAAATTACGAACAGCTTATTAAAATAGCTGTTATCTTTTCCTCGGCTAAACCTAGCTAATTTATGGTAACTTTTTTCTATCTCACCAGTATAATAATTGCTATAATCAATTGAGGGAGCCAATCAATAAGTAGGTAGGTATTAAAAACTTTCAGACACCCCCCCCTATTAAGGGTAGGGTTGATTCATGAATCAACCCTACTTAATAAGGGGGGATCGAACCTAAAATAAATTTTTAATTTAATTATAACCAGCTACTTAAATTATGACCATAGCAACAGATAAAAGTACCTATAGCTTTGCCGAATATTTACAACTAGAGGAAACGGCAGCCTATAAAAATGAGTATCAAGACGGGGAAATCGTACCGATGACAGGAGGCACTACCGATCATAATAAAATTGCTCTCAATTTTGCCGCTTATTTAAAATTTGCCCTCAAAGGACAGAAATATAATATTTTTATCGGTGATGTGAAATTATGGATAGCACAATATCGTCAAGCAACCTATCCCGATGTGATGCTAATTGAGGGAGAACCGATTTATTATGAAACTGGTAAGACAACTGTTACCAATCCCAAATTAATAGTAGAAGTCCTATCAAAATCAACTCAAAATTATGACCAGGGTGATAAATTTCTCTATTATCGTTCGCTGCCTGGATTTCAAGAATATATTCTGATCAGTCAAAGTCGTCCATATATCATGCAGTATAACAAAACTGAAGAAAATAAATGGTTATTAACGGAATACGAGGGCGAAAATGCCAGTTTATCTTTAACTTCTGTCAATTTTGCTCTCAGTTTTCAGGAAATTTACGAAGGAGTTACTTTTAATATAATTAATAAACCTCTTGCATAATTAATTTTTCTGGGTTCAAAAACGGCAAAAATAAGGATTAAATAGCATAAAGTCTGTAAATAGACCATTTAACTGATTATTATTCATTCTTAATTCTCCTGACTCGGAGACTACTGGCTACTGACTCCTAACCCCACCAACAAACTTTTTCAGCAAACCCTATTTAACGATTTGCCTTGAATTTTCGTTTTTTTGCCAGTATTATCGCCAAGGAATCGGGAAATCTATCTCTACAGACCCAATTTCGCCGCTAAAGCGATCGCTACTGGGAAAATGCGATGTTCTTGCACTTGAATGCGTTCGTGGAGACTGGCGGCGGTATCATCGGGGAGAATGGGAACCACTGCTTGCATTAAAATTGGGCCGCTATCTACCTCCGCGCGAGCGATATGCACAGTACATCCGGTCACTTTTACCCCCGCCGCTAAAGCTTGTTCCACGGCACGCACACCCTTAAAACTGGGTAGTAAACTAGGATGGATATTGATCACGCGATCGGGAAAAGCATCCAGTAACACCGGGGTGACAATTCGCATCCAGCCGGCCATAATTACCCATTTTACCCCGTATTCTTGGAAAGTTTTGACCAGGGCTCGATCGAGTTCTTCTCTGGGTTTAAATTGACGATGATCGAGGAAGACCGCAGGGATATTGTAGTCATCGGCTCTTTCTTTTACCTTGGCATCGGGATTATTGTAGATGAGAACAGAAATTTGGGCATTTAGCTGTTTTTTGGCGATCGCTTCTGCCAAAACAGCAAAATTGGAACCACTACCAGAAGCCATCACTCCTAAAGAGAGGGTTTCCTCTAGGGCAATATCGGCCAAACTGAGATCGGGAGAAATTAAACTTGGGGAAAAACTCATAAATTCAGTTATCAGTTATCAGATTTAAGTTATCAGATTTAAGTTTTAAGTTAATTAGTTAGTTATTTTCATCTTGATCCCCATTTACTGATCACCGATCACTGTTTACTGTTTACTGTTTACTGTTTACTGATCACTGATTACTGATCACTGATTACTGATCCTATCCCCGTTGTTTCAAACCGGTTTCAATAGCGGCAATTACTGTTTCTATGACTTTAACGCGGGCGAAATACTTATCATTTGCCGCCACAATCGTCCAAGGGGCGACGGGGGTGCTAGTACGGGCTACCATCTGATTAACTGCCACATGGTAGAGGGGCTGTTTTTCCCGATTGCGCCAATCTTCATCGGTGAGTTTATGTTGACGATAGGGGTTAGTTTGGCGTTCGTTGAAGCGATTTAACTGTTCTTCGGAGCTAATATGTAACCAGAATTTGACTAAAACACAGCCTGAATGGGTTAATTGGGCCTCAAATTCGTTAATTTCTTGATATGCCCGCCGCCAATCCATATCTTTAGCGAATCCTTCTACTCTCTCCACCAAAATCCGTCCATACCAACTGCGATCGAATATACCGATAGTTTTGGCCGCGGGTAATTTGCGCCAGAAGCGCCAGAGGTAATGATAGCGGTGTTCTTCCTCCGTCGGGGCAGCAAAGGCAATCACTTGATAACTGCGAGGATCGAGGGTATCGGTTAAGCGTTTGATCGCACCTCCCTTGCCGGCGGCATCCCACCCTTCAAAGAGGACTAAAACGGGGATATTTGCCTGAAAAATCTTTAATTGCAGTTTTCTTAATTCTACCTGTGCCTCACGCAAGCGGATTTTATAGTCTTCTTTTTCCAATTTGGCACTTAAGTCCACTCTCCCTAGATAATCGGGTTCCGTGGGCAGTAATTGCGCTTGGGGTGGTAGATTGACAGGAGGTTCGATCGGTAATTGCCGCTGATCCAAAGCTTGAGCGATCGTACCGACTAATTGGGAGAGAACTTTTACCCGCGCCCAACGTTGACAGTTGCCCTCCACCAATGTCCAAGGGGCGGCCCCCGTGCTAGTGTAGGTAATCATTTCCTCGGCTAAACTGGCATACTCATCATAACGTTTGGCCTGTTGCCAATCTTCCGGACGCACGCGCCAAGATTCTAGCTCATTTTCGGCGTATTCTTTGATGCGTGACTTTAATTCCTTTTGACTGAGGTGAATCCAGAATTTAGCGATTGCGACCCCATCATCAAATAATTGTCGCTCAAAGGTGTTGATATCGCGCATGACCAGGGGAATCTGGGAGGAGGGCAATTTATTTAAGAGTCGATCCTCTAGCAGATGGGTGTACCAACTGTGATAAAAAATGCCTATACTGCCCTTTGCTGGCAGTTTTTGCCAAAATCGCCACAAAAACGGGTAACTTTCCTCTTGGGGGGAAGGGGTTAAAATTGGATGGACGGTAAAACCGCGAGGATCCATATAGTTAACCATTTTTTTGACTAAAGTTCCCTTCCCCGCCGCCGCCCAACCTTCCAAAACCACCACCACGGGTAATTTACACTCCCAACAGGACTTCTGTAGCGATCGCAGTTGTTCCATTAAATCTTTAATTTGTGATTGATAAGTTTCCTTGTCAAGGGAAAGAGATAGATCGAGGGGACTTAACATGATGGTCAAATAAAAGCAAAATTAGGGTATAAAGTTATAGACAAGTCAATCTCAAATAGGTCTTTAGCGTGTCTCAAGTTAAACCTACCATTCTCGTCACTGGCGGTGCGGGTTATATTGGTTCCCATGCAGTTCTAGCGCTCAAAAATGCCGGTTATTCCGTCATCGTACTCGATAACTTATCCTATGGTCACGCCGAAATCATTAAGGATATATTAAAAGTTGAGTTAATTGTCGGTGATACTAGGGATCGATCGCTGCTGGATAATTTATTTGCTAGTCGTGATCTTGCCGCCGTCATGCACTTTGCCGCTTTTATTGCCGTGGGGGAATCGGTGCAAGAACCGGCTATTTACTATCAAAATAATGTTAGTGGTAGTCTGACTCTTTTGCAAGCGATGATCGCCGCCGATGTGAAGAAATTTGTTTTTTCTTCTACCTGTGCTATTTATGGAATGCCCAAGGAAATTCCGATGACGGAAAATCACCCCCATCATCCCCTCAGTCCCTACGCTGCCAGTAAGGAAATGGTGGAACAAATTCTCAGAGATTTTGATCCGGCCTACGGTTTAAAATCGGTGGCTTTCCGTTATTTTAATGCATCAGGAGCCGATCCCAGTGGTTTATTAGGGGAAGATCACCAACCGGAAACCCATTTAATTCCCCTGGCTTTATTAACTGCCCTGAAAAAACGGGATTCCCTGTCAATTTTCGGCACGGATTATGATACTCCCGATGGTACTGCTGTTCGCGATTATATCCATGTTAATGATTTAGCCCAAGCTCACGTTTTAGGCTTAGAATATCTCTTAAATGGGGGCGAAAGTAATGTGTTTAATTTGGGCAATGGTAACGGTTTTTCTGTGCGTGAAGTGATTGAAACAGCGCAAGCGGTAACTGGTTTAGATATTCCCGTCATCGAAAGTCCCAGAAGGGCAGGTGATGCCCCCATTTTAATCGGCAGTAGTGATAAAGCTAAACAGGTTCTCGGTTGGCATCCCCAATATGCCGATCTCAAGGTAATAGTTGAACACGCTTGGAATTGGCATCAAAAAAGACACGCTTAACAGCGATCGAGTGCTAAACTTTAATCTTATAAGATTGAACAGTTCTATCAGTCGATAACAGTAAAAAACTGCTAGAGGCTGATAGTTTACCGCTATAAGCTTCTCTAGAATCCTCTCGAATACAATGGTATGAATAACAAAATAATCTTAATATTTATAGGCTTGACTTTTTTGGCAAGTTGTGCTGATAGTAAACAGTTTCAATGTCAAAAAATCTATCGCATTGCCAACGAAGTGGCCCAAGAAACCAAATCCTTAACCAAGGGTCAAGGGACAGAAATTGACCAAAAAAGTTGGCTATTAGCCGCCGATAAAATCGAACAGGCCGCAGAAAATATGAAAAAATTAGCAGTGAAGGATCCTGAACTAGAGAAATATAAGACCGCTTTCGCTCAAGTTTATGAAGATTATGCCACTGCCACTCGTGAAATAATTCAAGTTATCGAAACTCGCAATAAAAACGGGGCAAAATTAGCACAGGAAAAGGTAAGAAAAGCTGGCCAATTAGAAAAAGAAACTGGCGAAGCTTTTAATACCTATTGTCAAGCACAGTAAGGCACTATTAGCACAGCTATTGTGGTGGGTTACTGAATCTTGACTTTTTACCCCAAAAATATAAGGTCTAATTGCCTATATTGTGGTGCGTTACGCTATCGCTAACGCACCCTACGGATTAGGGTTTAATTGCGTACAAAGTGCCGACATTTTTACTGCGAGGCATCCGGGAGAAGATGATAAAACCGAAGTCTTGCAGATGTTTGACTAAAGCATCGGGACCCTTTTTATGCCATTCCATCATGAGAATTTTAATCTGTCCTAATTGACCAGTTGCCGCTAAAGAATCGAGGATTTCGTATTCGGAACCTTCACAATCAATCTTGGCAACAATATCGCTATCGGGATAGTCAGAGGTAATACCTTTAAACACATCGGTGAAAGGTTTAAGAATTAAATCGGCTGTAGCGGTTTGTTTCGAGGCAAAAGGTTTTAATTGGTTGTCAATACCAGAAATACCAACACTGCCTTTAACATTGTAATCGTATTCTACTTGAATAATTTCATCACGAGCGCCGACTCCATAATCAAAAGCTTTAATCTTCTCCGCTAGATTAGGATTGAGGGCAAAATTTCTTAAAGCTTGGTCGTAGGTAGCCTTAAAAGGTTCGTAACTATAGACAGCTTTCACATTAGCTCGATTGGCAAAAAAGAGACTAGCAAAACCCGTATTCATACCAATATCGATCGCTACACAGGGCTTGTCATAGAGGAAATTATATACACCTAAAAGGAAAATTTCATGGGCGATATCCAAATCCTGTCCCGTCTCGATAATTAACTTAACTCCATCGATCTCGATAATTAATTCCTGTTGCTCATCGATATAAAATTTACAATCGGCTAGAGCTTTTAAGGCGTTAGCTTTGTTAAAAACTTTACTAGCCAAGAGGAAATCTTGCTTATTTTTGCTTAAACTGATCCCTAAGGGTTTGTAAAAAAGTTGACCAGATTTAGCATCATATTCCACATAATTAGGACTAATATTATGCTCTGCCAACTGACTAGACCAGTATTGATCGGCAATATGGGGATAAGTCTTAAATTGCCGATAGCGTTTATGTGCATCTAACAGTTTTTGGTAAAGCATTGCTTGTCTAGCCTCGATTTTTTAGGATGGATGAAGGTAATTTTATGGACAAGTCTGACAAAGTTTGATAGGCTTGTCAAGAAAATCCCCCGTCTCTGAGCATCAGAAGTCAGGAAACCCATCTCAAACAAGGTAACACAGACCATCAGGAGTTAACACGCCTTGAATTACTCTGATTTTATATTTTGGTGGATATTAATCCTTTTTAGCGTTCCTTTCCTAACGGCGCGCTACCTGGCGAAGTCCTTCAATCTCTGGCGAGGTGTTTTTGATGGAGTCGGATTGGCGGCGCTGTCCCTGATCCTGTTTTATTACGCCAGTCGCACCAGTTTCCTCGTTTTCATCGTCTCCCTAGCCTTTAACTACATTATGGTCTGGCTAGTGCTGAAAATGAGCGGCTGGAAAGCGAATCTCCTAGCCACTATCGTTATCGTCATCGATATTCTCGTCCTTGCCTACTTCAAGTATTTCGGCTTTTTTGTGCAGGAAATCATCGGATTGGTCGTTTCTCTCCCCCCTAACTGGAAGGAACTTTCCCCAATTCCTGTGCCTAGCCAAATCCCACCGGGGGTATCCTTCTATACCTTCCAGATGGTGGCTTTCGTGGTGGACTCCCTACGCGAAAAGAAAAAGAAACCCCTAGCCGTCCTCGATTATGTCAATTTTATCTCCTTTTTCCCCCAAATTGTCGCAGGTCCGATCGAGCGTCGCCGGGATTTATTACCACAAATGGAGGGATTTCGCCTCAAATTTACAGGAGAAAACTTCGAGAAGGGTTTGCGTTGGCTTTCCCTCGGTTTATTTATGAAATTTGTCCTCGCCGATAACATTGCGCCCTACATCGAATTAGATAAGATGATCGACAATGCTTGGTATATCTGGTTTGAGGCATTTTTATTCACCCTGAGAATCTATTTTGACTTCGGTGGTTATAGCTTTATTGCTGTTGGTTTAGCCTATTTTGTCGGGGTTAGATTAGAATTAAACTTTTTAGCCCCCTACACATCCCAAAGTATTAACGAATTTTGGCGACGTTGGCATATTACCCTTAGCACTTGGTTTCGGGATTATGTATTTTTACCCCTGATGGGTTCCAATAAAAATTGGGCGCCTTTTTATCTATTTATTACCTTTACTCTTTCAGGTTTCTGGCACGGTGCGGCTTGGAATTTTATCTTTTGGGGCGCTTACCACGGGGCATTATTATTATTACTGCGTTATCTGGGCCGACCTTTCTATGCTTTCGTCGGAAAATACGTTTCTCAGCCGCAAATTGTCTCCTGGGCTTTAACGCAATTGGCGGTCATTTTTGGTTGTCTCTTTTTCATGGAGGTTAACACCAGAAGATTAATCGGCAAAATGCTGGTTATTGCCAATCCTTTCAATTATTCCTTAGCTAATATCGGTGAGATTTTTAGTTCCTATAGTCTTAATCAAGGAGCAGTTTTAAGCGTTGCTTTAGTTCTTGGTATCATTGTTTTAATCCTCGAACATCTGGCTATTGCTCAGAAAAAGTTTGAATATGAACTATTACTATCGCCTTGGATGTCTAAAATATTGCTAGGTTTAACTATTCTCCTAGCTTCCACTAATACCGGTGACTTTATTTACTTTGAATTCTGATGAATACTAAATCCTTTAACCCTTTCCCCTGGTTAGCCTCTCTGGGAGTCGCTTGGTCTCTCGGCTTTGTTTACAATGTCATCTACGGCGGCGAATTAAGCTGGTTGCGGATGATGTACGAGGAAAAATCAGCGATCGCATCTAGTACCGAAGGACCGCGGCGTTTAATCGTCACGGCGGGATCGGGGGCGCATTATAGCATAAATTCGGAATTAATGGCCAAAGAATTGGGAATGCCCGTGGTTAACTTCGGTTTACAGGGGGACATCGGCTTAAATGTCATTGCCGCTATGATTCTCGAAAAAGCGCGCCAAGGAGACGTAATTCTGCTGATTCCTGAATATCTCATGCTCATGGATGAGGACGGTTTTAATCGCGGCGAAGGACTTTGGGGATCGGCTCCTTTTAGCGTCGCTATTGGCAAACCAGGGTTAGGTGGGATACCTTTAAAAACCATGATCGAGGATACTTGGTTATTAGGTATTCCGGGGATGCGTCCAGTCACTAAATCGATGGTTGATTTATTCACCAAAGGCAGAATGACGGGTTATCTTTCCGATCCGATTACTAATACAGGTGATCCGACTATAGTTAAGGAAAGAACAGGGAAATGGTGGCAAATGACCTTTGATACTGCTGCTTCTCCTCACTCAATTAAATTGATTGAAAAACTCAAGAAAGATTTAGAAGCAAAAGGGGCGACTTTAGTGGTTTCTTTGCCCTGGGTTTATGCCAAAAATGAGGCTAAAACCGTTGCTAATATTCGCAAATCTGCCGAAGAACTAAGTCGGGTTGTGCCAACAATTTACGACCCAAAAGACTTGAATATTAAGACCGATTCTACTATCTTTGCTGATACCCATTATCATCTTTTGCCTCCAGTGAGAATTATTCGTTCAGAACAATTAGTTTCGGAACTGAAACCCCTCTTAAACACAACTGAGAATAAAAATCCATGAATAAACCTATAACTAAGATTTGCATTCTGGGGGGTGGTTTTGGTGGTTTATACACGGCGCTCGATCTGAGTCGATTAACAGCAGTAAAATCAGGTCAATGGCAAATAACTTTAGTTGAACCGAAAGACCATTTTCTCTTTACTCCCCTTCTCTATGAACTAATTACAGGAGAATTACAACGCTGGGAAATTGCCCCCTCCTACCGTCAATTATTAACAGGAACTCAGGTTAATTTAAAACCTCAAAAAGCCAGTAATATTGACTTAAACAATCATCGAGTATATTTAGAAAATGAGGAAGTTATAGATTATGATTACCTCGTTTTAGCGGTGGGAGTGCGGAATCGTTGGCCGGCTATACCGGGGTTAGCCGATTATGGGCTAACTTTTCGGAGTTTAGAGGATGTGGAAAAATTACAAACGGCAATTCATGACTTAGAAACTCAAGGAAAATCCTCAATTGATTTAGCAATTATTGGCGGCGGTCCCAATGGGGTAGAATTAGCCTGTAAGGTGGCTGATCGTTTAGGAAAAAAGGGCAAAGTTCATCTAGTGGAAAGGAACGAGGAAATACTGCAAAACTTCCCTAAATCGGTGCGTGTTGCTTCCTATCGTTCCCTTTTAGCCAAGAATGTTAGTCTCTATTTAAACACGGGATTAAAGGAAGTTGCAGCTAATTCCATAACCGTATTTAAAGATAATACAAATGAGGTTATCCCCATTGATTTATTATTGTGGACAGCAGGAACCCAAGCACAGGATTGGATCAATAATTTAGATTGTCAGAAAACAGCACAAGGCAAATTATTAACCCGCTCCAGTTTACAATTAATCGACTATCCCGAAGTTTTTGCCCTTGGGGATATAGCCGAAATTTATCCCAGTAAACAGGTAATTCCTGCCACGGCACAGGCAGCCTATCAAGCAGCCAGTGTAGTAGCCAAAAATATCTCGGCAGTGATTAGAAAAAAATCGCCCCGAACCTATTATTATCTGCATTTAGGTGATATGTTAACATTAGGTAAACAATCAGCCCTTGTTTCCAGTTTTGGCATTAATATTACTGGTAGATTGGCTGATATAATGCGTCGTTTTGTCTATATTCTGCGTTTACCCAGCAAACGCCATCAATTGAAAGTGTTTCAACATTGGGCGAAAAAAATTCTTCTCCGACTCCGTTATTCACAGGTGTTATCTAAGCAACCGATTGAATCAAAAAATACTCGTTAATTGTAGTTAAAATCCATGAAAACCTTTCTCAAAAGTATGGCAGCATCTTGGCAAACAATCCAAGTAACAGAGTTACAAATTGATAATTATCTGCTAGAAAACTTGCATAAAAACCCCAAATATGATAACCCTAGGAAACTAAACCGCTACGAATTTAAGGTTTTTTCCCAAGCGGGAGAAGATGGCATTATTAGCGAGATTTTTAATCGCATTGGAACCACAAATAAATTCTTTGTGGAATTTGGAGTTGGCAACGGTTTAGAAAATAATAGTGCCTATTTGTTAGTGAAAGGATGGCAAGGTTATTGGATTGAAGGCAGTGAGCGATTTTGTAAAAGTATTCGCCAATCTTTTGAAGATTTAATTGCTAACCAACAATTAACTTTAAAAAATACTTTCATCACTGCCGCAAATATTGAAGACTTGTTTCGAGAGGGCAATGTACCGACAGAATTAGATTTATTATCCATTGATATTGATGGTAATGATTATTGGGTCTGGCAAGCAATTACTAATTATCGTCCCCGGGTGGTAATTGTCGAATATAATGCTATTTATCCCCCCGAATCCAGTTGGGTGATGCAGTATAATCCTAGTCACCAATGGAAATATAATAGTCATGTGGGATCAAGTTTGAAAGCTCTAGAAAAACTTGGTCATCAAAAGGGTTATAAACTGGTGGGTTGTAGTTTTTCGGGAGTGAATGCTTTCTTTGTGCGAGAAGATTTACTTGCAGATCATTTCTTTTCCCCTTTTAGTGCTGAAAATCATTACGAACCCGCGCGCTATTTTCTTTGTTCCCAAAAAGCTGGACATCCTCGCGCTTTTGGCAAATTTAAGACTATTGAATAGGGGAAATTAACCAATAATTAATAACTGGTTGGGGTGCGTTAATTTAAGCAATAACACACCCTAACTTTGTATTAATGCAAGAAATGACGAATGCCTGTTAAGACCATAATTAAACCTAACTCATTAGCAGCATTAATCGAATCCTGATCTTTTAAAGAACCTCCGGGTTGAACAATTGCCTCGATACCAAACTGGGCCGCCGTGCGAATAGTATCATCAAAGGGGAAAAAGCCGTCACTAGCTAAATAGCCACCTTTGGCCGCTTCCCCTGCTTGTTCAAGGGCAATTTTCGCCGAACCAACGCGATTCATTTGCCCTGCACCAACCCCTAAAGTAGTTTGATTTTTTGTCACCACAATAGCGTTAGATTTAACGTGCTTAGATACCTTCCAAGCAAACAGCAATTCCGCTAATTGTGCGGCAGTGGGTTGTTTTTCTGTCACCACGCGCCACTCCTCCGGAGTTTCCACCACGTCATCGGCCGCTTGTACTAGAAAACCGCCAGCGATAACTTTTACTGTTTGTTTTTCTCCCGTGGTTAACTCCGGCAGCAATAAAATCCGCACTTTTGACTTTTTAGCAAGGATATCCCGGGCTTCGGGGCTACAATCGGGGGCAACCACGCATTCTAGGAAGGTTTTCGTTAATTCTTTAGCGGTTGCTTCATCTATGGCTTGATTTAGGGCAACAATACCCCCAAAAGCCGAGATAGCATCGGCATTAAAAGCTTTAGTATAAGCTTCCACTAAATTACCACCGATCGCCACCCCACAGGGATTATTGTGTTTCAAGATAGCGGCGGCCGGTTCTTCACTGCCGAATTCGGCGATTAAACGGCGGGCTGCTTCTAAATCGACTAAATTGTTATAACTTAGTTCTTTTCCCTGTAATAAGGTCGCTTTTCCCCAACCTTGAGCCATTGTACCGCTGCCGTACCAAGTGGCACTTTGGTGGGGATTTTCGCCGTAACGCAGGGTTTGTAGGGCATTTCCTGCCAAATGAAAGCGTGTGGTTTCCCCGTTTAAGCTGGCGAAATAGGCAGCGATCGCACCATCGTAGGCATTGGTTAAAGCGAAGGTTTCCCCCGCCATTTTTTGACGGAATTCCAGGGAGATTTCGCCGTTATTTTGCCTTAATTGGCTTAAATACTGCTCGTAATACTTCGGGTTACTGATGACAGTCAAATGGGCGAAATTTTTAGCCGAGGCGCGTAACATCGCCGGACCACCGATATCGATTTGTTCGATCGCCTGAGCGGTGGTAACTTCAGGATTAGCGATCGTCTGTTCAAAGGGATAGAGATTAACCACCACTAAATCAAAAGGACGAATTTGATTAGCCTCCATTTCCGCTAAATCTGACTGCCAATCCCGTCTAGCCAAAATACCGCCATGGATGCGAGGATGGAGAGTTTTCACCCTTCCGCCCAAGATTTCAGGAGAACCTGTGTATTCTCCCACTTTAACCACGGGAATTCCCTCCGATTGGAGCGTTTTCGCGGTTCCTCCACTGCTAATAATTTCAAAATCAAACTCTTCTGTTAGCTGACGGGCAAAGTCAACTATTCCGGTTTTGTCAGTCACGCTGATCAGCGCTAAACGTCCCATAGTAGTGATCTATAAGCAACAATTTCAGTATATCTCAGTCCTAACCCGTTAAAAATTAAAAAAAGTAGGTGACTAAATAATCAGCTGCTTCTATATTTTCCTCTCTCAAATATTAACTTATGCCAAGAAAAAAATTGCAACTCTTATTACCTAGATATTTTCTACTTAGTTTTAGATTCTGATACCAAATCTATTTTTAATAGTATGATTAACCCCCAATCCAACTTTAAAAACCCAGTTATACTAAATCTGGTTATTAAAGACCGATTATTTATTCTCCCTTTTGCCTCTTGCCTCTTGCCTCTTGCCTATGCTTATAAGTAGCCTATACTCAACGGATTTAGTATTATGAATTGTTTCCCCCCACTCCCTACTTCTCACCATCCTATACCTTTTAAACAGGATTTAGTCTGAGGATGCCGACAAAAAACCCCCGCCGTTAGCGGGGGACATGGCATAGTTTTCCTGTGATGCCTAGCTAAGACTTACACCCCGTAAACGAAGTTAGCATTAGTCATGGTTGCTGCGGCAGTCCCAACATTGGCAATTAGGTAACTACCGACGAGGTTGGAATCGTTATACCAGATGTCGCCGTTGCTAGTGTTGACGTAGATGCCGGAGAGGTTTCCCGATGCTCCCCCGGTGATCCCCGCCTCCTTGAAGAACCAGTCAGCTCTAAGGACACTTCTGTTATTAAAGCTCAGACCCTTGATCCCCGGATCAATGGAGCCGCCCAAGGTGCTGTCAAGACTGTTCGCCAGAATGATCTTGTCATTGGGTACGGAGAAGTCGGTGATCAAATCACGGTCCGCTACGTTGTCGAGCCTGAAGAAATCGTTTCCATCACCACCAGTAAGAGTATCCACACCCAAGCCGCCATCGAGGGTGTCATTACCTTCCACTCCAGCCAGGGCATCGGCAAAGCTCGTCCCGACCAAGTTGTTATTGGCTGAGTTACCATCATTGTCAAGAATGGTGGCTGTAGCTGTGTTAGGTCCACTGATAGTGTAGCCGGCGGGGGCGGTAATTGTGGTGATGATGGTTTCGCTGGGATCACTCAAGAGGTCATCTATGGTGGGCAGAGTGATGGTAGCTGTGGATGAACCGGCCCCAAAGGTGACGCTGTTAGGAGTAGTTCCTGTGTAGTCAACACCTGGAGTCGCTGTCCCCGCCAGGGTGTAGTTGACGGTTAAGGCACTGGAGAGGTCACCTGTACGAGTCAGGGTAAAGACACTGCTTACTGGACCGGCTTCGTTACCATCGGTGGTCTTGGCGATCGAGATTGATTTTGTCGCTGCTCCCGTGCCAATATCTAGAGACCAACCACCGGCAATAGTTCCCGCATCTCCCCCCTCGTCATCCATGACATAGAGGCTCCAGGTTCCATTGGGGTTGGTGTTGTTAAAGACCGAGAAATCTGTTCCGTAGGGGCCACCCGGAGCGGGCGAGTTAAAGACATCACCAGTTACAAAGTCTGTGGCCTTATAACTGCCACTGGTAATTGGCCCCGAATCGGGCAAGAAGGAGGCGGCCGTCGGATCAAAGGTGAGAGTGACGTTATTGACATCACCTGAGCCACCCACATCGGACATTAATAAGGCTTTGGCCCCCGTCGGACCGACCAGTAATACATCAATATCGTCAGGAAAAGTATGGCTCAGGTTTGTCAGCGTTACCTTTAGACTATTGATATTGTCACTTAAGCCTGAAACATTGATCGTCGAAGGATAGGGGGTACTGGAACCACTACTGGGTATAGTGATTGGGTTAGGATTACTAAAAATCGGTAGGGTTTCTTCGGAAACAATCGTTCCTGTGGCTGTTCCGGGTGAACCGCCAATATAACCAGTTCCACTATTAACCGCGAGAGCCACTGTTTCGCTGGTGATTTCGGCAATAGTGTCAGCAATGGGATCAACCTCGACCGTTGCCGTTGTCGCACCGGCGGCAAAAGTGACGGTTCCCAGTTTTGTCGTCGGGTCAAAGGTGACAGCACTACCTGTTAATACGTTGTAATCGGCTGGGTCGCTTCCCACCGGGGCGGCGTTGGCTATGCCACTCGCCCCGAAGTTAACGGTCAGGGGAGAACTCAGGTTTAAGTTGGTGCGAGTAAAGGTATAAACCAAGTTAGTCGCACCGTCTTCCTGCACACTGCTGGGACTGACACTGACGGTTACGGACGGTAATTCAGTCGCAGTAAGCGCATTATTGATATTGAGCCGCTTACCAGAAACGGTTTTCCCTGCTAAGGCGGCAATAGAATCCCCCGTGTTCATTAAGGTGTTTTTCACCTGTTGGGCTGTCCAGGTAGGATTTTGTGACCACAACAAAGCCGCCGCCCCTGCCACATGGGGACTGGCCATGGATGTCCCTGAATAGGTGGCATAGGTATTGTTGGGAGTGGTG
>NZ_JAPZSO010000084.1:0-98489 GCF_027531715.1 Microcystis sp. LE19-8.1F
ACCCCACACCCCACACACCACACGCCAGACGCCAGACCCCCCACTCAACACCACACTTCCCCATCTCCCCACACCCCACATCCCCATCACCCCACACCCCACACCCCATAACCCCATCACCCCATCACCCCACACCCCACACCCCACTTCCCTCAATTGACTGATCACTGAATTGGTCCGTCGATACTGCCGGTAAAAAATTGCTTGAGTACGGGGATTTCGGAGTGATAAGCCTCTTGAGTCGGTCCAACCCATTGAAATTGACCTTTATAGAGAAAAACGATGCGATCGGTGGTATTTTCGATGGTGCTGTGGACGTGGGTGACAATGAGATGGGCCCCACAGGCTTTTTTTACCTTGAGAAGTTCCATAATTACCGTCTGGATGCGGGTAGAAGCGACGGGATCCAGTCCGGCAGTGGGTTCATCGTAAAGGAGAATATTCGATCGATCGGCGGCGATCGAGGGATCGCTGATAATTGCTCTGGCTAAACTGACCCGTTTTCGCATCCCTCCGGATATTTCAGAGGGATAGAGGTCGTAGGAACCGGACATACCCACTAAATCGAGTTTTTCTTCCACTAAATCGCGGATTTCGGCTCGTTTTAGCTTTGAGTTGCGATAGAGAGCAAAACCGACATTTTCCCCGACGGTGAGGGAGTCAAAAAGGGCCGATTGCTGGAAAACTAGACCAACACCGAGGGGATCTTCCCCCTGTTCTACGGTTCTCTGGCGTTTTGTGCCGTAGATGTACACTTCTCCCCGATCGGGGGCCAGTAATCCGGCGACTAAGCGTAAAATCGTCGATTTTCCCGTCCCGGACGGACCGATCACGCCGATCGCTTCCCCTTCGTACACTTTCAGATCGACGTTATTTAAGATTACTTTCTTGCCGAAAGCTTTGGTTACTCCCCTTAATTCGACGATCGGTTCGCGCATCACCATCTAGAATATCTTTACAAAAATGCCCTTTTATTGTAGGGCAATGACCCGATCTTTCTTTTTTTTCTTTTCTGGTTTTATGGTTCGCGACTCTATCTGCATTTCGGGAATCTCTCGCAATTCTTCGGCATCTAAACGATATTGTTCGCAGACAAGACTGAGACGAATACCGGAACAGCTAACGGGATTAACTGAATGGGTGAGATCTCCTTGAAAGAGGATCAGGGTGTTAGCACAAGGACGAATCTGGGCCACGGAACGATTGCCTGTTGCTAGTACCAGTTCCCCCCCTTGAATATCCCTAGGAACCTGCACATAAAGGACGCTAACTAGGAGCGGAGGATCGATTGTTTTACAATAGGAGCGCAGGGAGCGATCGATATGGGGATCGACGCGTGAACCGGTTTGTAGGAGTAAGGGGTTAAGATAAAAAGCGTTGCAGTCAGCTTGTAAACTGCGATCAAGATAGGGTTTAAAATAGGGAAACATTCGTTCGACTTCGCTGATTTGTGTGCGTCGAAAAGCGATGGAAAAGCCTTTGGTTTTAACGAAATCTCGATTTAAATTGTTAACTGTGAAGTGGGGACAAGCGAGAATCTGTCCTTGTAGTTCGCTCAGATAACTGGGAGTGAAAGCGTCGGGATATTGGGAATAGTAAGGCACGGATAGAATCGCAACGGGATGGCAATCTTTAGGATAGCTTGTTTTTAGGGGAGATGGGGATAATTTCGATAGCAGCTATTCAATTATCTTTTTTTTCTCAAAGTCCGATAATTTGCTCAAGGAAATTTTTAATAAGCTTGATGCTCTCTAATTCTAGGGTTTGCTTATCTAGCCAGCGATTATCTTGTAGGGAAACTTGTAGGGCTTTACCCGGTCTTAATATACTACTAATACTGGATATAATTGCTTTCTTTTCACCTGCTGGTTTATCAAAATATTTGAGGTCTTTTTTAGTTAACTGATTCCTGTCAATACTTTCTATGTAGGTTTGAGAAAGATTGAGTAAATTAGGATAATTTATCCTAGCACATTCGAGAAGAATATCTTCTAAAGTTCCTTGCTCACGATTGTTAGGAGCGATGAAAATACCACAGCGAGGAGAATAATGGGTAACTTCGCCAAGTAGGGCAGGCGTTCGTAAGTTTGACAAATCAAGAGATGATAAGCAAGCAATTAGTTTATTGAACCTTTCTTGGGGGGTTTCATTATCATCAGCATCTAAAAAAATCCCCACACTAAAAAGCCGTGCAACTTGAATAAACTTTAGACTTTCTTCGATGGTTTGCGCTATGCGTGTAATGCCGATAGAACTATGTAAAGCGATTGATAGTTGCTCATTTTGAACAAAAGATGGTACTGGTACTCGTTTGGTTAAATCACCGTCTAGTGGATAAGCTGTCGGGATAAGTGTTTCCCAAAATTTATCCAATGAAGATAAATGAATAACTCGCTTTAAGTCATAAAATTTAAGTAAACCAATTAAGAATTCGACATCCTGCGGACCTTCGACAACAATATAGCAGTATCTCACCATCTTTACCTCACATCTAACCCACGTTCCCAACGCAATCTATGCAATAAATCGCCCGAAAATCTTTGAGGTTTTTCCCTTGGAGAATTTAATCGAAAAGCTACCATGTCTTCTATGGCCTTTTCTGACCGTAGCATGGCATCAACTGCTTCTAAACTATGGGTAGTTACAAAAAGTTGAATTCTTCTTTGATTACAGGTGTTAATTAACCAAGAAAATACACGACTTAAGGCAGAAATATGAATAGATGTCTCGATTTCATCAATTAGAAGTACCCCATCGGTAATTGTCAACAAACTAAGCACCATAACTAAGGTTCTTTTAAATCCGTCACCAAACACATAGAGAGGAGCAAAACCAAGCTGTTTATGTTCTATATAAAGAGTTGGTCTATTGTTGGGTGAAAGTATTTGTAGGTCGGTGATTTCCTCGTCAAATAACCGAATTAAATCTAGGATGTCATCTTTGTTATTTTCTTCCTTTAGGATGATTTGTGAGAGTCTATCTAGAATTGGTTCCGAGGACAAATAAGCAGGAAATATGGTGGCATTTTTCACCAGTATTTTTTGTCGTTTCCTTTGAATAAAACGCTCTTTTTCCCAAAACTGAAATACTTGTTCCTTATCTATCCCAAGCAGACTGCCTTGCTCTAAAATATGGGCGGTAACACTTAATTCTAACCCATTGATAACCAGATCGGTTTCCGAATCGGTGGAATCATCATTGAACTTTTCTGGGTTGCCTTTTTCGTTGCTCGCACCGTAAATATCGGTGAGATTAGCTGCTAGATTTTTAATCGGTGAATTTCCAGTACACTTGATCGAAATTTGTCCTTGATAGGATGCGTTACTAGCAAGATTATTCTGACGAAAGAAAACCCATTTAATTGCTTCCAAATCCGGTCGCATTAAAGATGTTCTGCCTAGATATAATCGACGTTGAGCCACTTCTAGCCACTGAAAGGGATCGAGGGGATTACAAACAATTGAAACAGCTTCGAGAATGCTAGTTTTGCCAGAATTATTATTACCGACAAAAATGTTCACCTGTCCTAGAGAAGACAGTTCTATTTGTTCAAAACCACGATAACCACTGATTTGTAAACTTTCAAAAAGCCGAGTCATTTTTACTGGCTCCTACAATATTGCCGATAACAACTGAAATAGCTAGGATCAAAGATAAAATTTGCAATTTTTACGATAAAACCCTTGTATTATAACTCATTTGTGGCTCTTTTTTTGACTAGCAATCATTTTCCTGCCAACCCAGTCGCGGTGACAACCCACCGTTTACAATAGTTAAGAACCAACGGCAAGCAAGAATTAACGATGCGGATTTCGATCAACTGGTTACGAGAATTAGTCAAAATTGTCCAATCTCCCCAAGAATTAGCCGAATTATTGACAATTGCGGGAATAGAAGTGGAAGAGATCGAGGATCGCCGAGAATGGGCAAAGGGTGTGGTTATTGGTAAAATTATCGATCGCCAACCCCATCCCAATGCGGATAAATTAAGTGTCTGTCAGGTGGATATCGGTCAGGAAAACCCTAGTACAATTGTCTGTGGTGCGCCCAATGCTAGGGCTGATATTCTAGTTCCTGTGGCTACTTTGGGAACTCATTTACCAAAAATCAATTTAACGATTAAACCGGCTAAATTGCGCGGGGTAAAATCGGAAGGGATGATCTGTTCCCTCGCAGAATTAGGATTAACTAAAGATTCTGAAGGAATCCACATTTTTAGTCAGGAAAATCTCCCTTTAGGTACAGATGTTCGTCCCCTTTTAGGACTCGATGAGGTGATTTTAGATATTTCTCCCACCGCTAACCGTGCCGATGCTTTGAGTATGATCGGAGTCGCGCGGGAAGTGGCGGCTTTGACAGGAGGAGAATTAAGCCTACCAAAAGTCAAATTACAGGAATTTTCCCCTAAAAAAGATTTAACGCTGGAAATATCAGAAAATACAGCCTGTCCTGCTTATATTGGTACGGTGATCGAGGGGGTAAAAATTGGCCCATCTCCGCTATGGTTGCAACAGCGTTTACAGGCTGCCGGATTGCGATCGATCAATAATGTGGTCGATATTACTAATTATGTCCTCTTGGAGTGGGGACAACCCTTACACGCTTTCGATCGCGATCGTTTACAAAGTTTTGCCGGAGGTAAATCCGTTACTATTGGGGTCCGTTTTGCCGAGGAAGGGGAAAAAATCATTACCCTTGATGGTCAGGAAAGAAGCTTAAAAGAGCTTAATTTATTAATTACTGCCAATAATCAGCCTGTAGCTTTAGCGGGGGTGATGGGAGGTCAAGATACAGAAGTTAACGAGGAAACCGTTAATCTTGTGCTAGAGTCGGCTTTATTCGATCCGATCGCCATCCGTCGTTCCTCAAAAGCGCAGGGTTTACGCAGCGAATCTTCTGGACGCTATGAACGCGGTGTTAATCCCGCCGCTTTGGAATATGCTTGTCAAAGGGCGATCGATTTAATTCTAGAGTTAGCTGGGGGAACTGTCAGCAGTCAGGTTAAAGCTGATTATCGTGCCGATCAGTCCAGTCGTTCGATCGAATTGCGTTTAGAACGTTTACAGCAGCTACTGGGTCAAGTTACCCTAGATGATGGTGCGATCGGTGAAATTCTCGCCGAAGATGTGGAGCGGATTTTAGGCAATTTAGGCTGTGAATTGCAGTTAACCTCGAAAAATCCTGTTCTGTGGACTGTAACAGTGCCAGACTACCGTTATCGGGATTTAGAACGGGAAATTGACTTAATTGAAGAAGTGGCGCGACTGTACGGATATGATCGCTTTGTCGATACTTTGCCGGCAAAAACCGCAGCCGGAGGATTATCCTTTGAGGAAACTATACAGCGTCGAGTGCGGGAAGCTTTTCGCGCAGTGGGTTTGACGGAATTAGTCCAGTATTCCCTAGTTAAACCGGAATTAGCGGAAGTTGTCCTCGCTAATCCCCTTTTTGTCGAGTATTCTGCTTTGCGGACTAATCTCCTAGACGGTTTAATCGAAGCGTTTGAGTATAATCAGTCTCAGGGTAACGGTTCCTTAAATGGCTTCGAGATCGGGCGAGTTTTCCGCTTAGAATCGGATAATATCAACGAATACGATGCAATTGCTGGTATTTTCGGCGGTGATTTCTTCCCTGCCGGACGTTGGCTGCGATCGGGTAAAGAGGTGGCCATGACTTGGTATGAAGCAAAAGGCATTTTAGAAGCAGTATTTGATCGCCTTTCGCTGACAGTAAGCTACGAAAAATATGCCGAAGATGCGCGTTTTCATCCCGGACGAACAGCCTCTTTATGGATTGGTAAACAACGCCTAGGTATATTCGGTCAACTACACCCGCAATTGCGTCAGCAAAAGGGATTAATTGAGGCAGTTTATGCCTTTGAAATCCAGTTCCCGATCCTGTTAGCAACTCTTAGCGATAGTGCCAAAATTACCCCGCGTTTACAGGTCTATTCTACCTATCCGGGGGCGGCGCGAGATATCGCCTTCTTTGTTTCCACAGATATACCCGTAGATAGATTGACAAAAACTATCAAAAATGCTGGAGGTAATCTCTTAGAAAAAGTCGAATTATTTGATCGCTATCAGGGGCAGAATGTGCCAGAAAATCATTGTAGTTTGGCCTTTAGTTTAGTCTATCGTGCCAGCGATCGAACTTTGACCGATGAAGAGGTGGAACCCTTAATGACAAAAGTGCGAGAAGCTTTAGTTAAACAGTTCCAAGTTTCTTTAAGAAGTTAAATTCAGCGAGCAATTATCAGTTATCAGACATCGACCTTATATTATCTCAAGACTAAAAGTCGGCGTTGCTGAATCAAGATAAGTAGTCATGCAAAATAAATTTCCTAGTGAAGATAGGCAAGAGGCAAGAGGCAAGAGGCAAAAGCTTTGTCGAAATGTGTAATTAATTTTGCTCAGGTACTTATGAATAGTAATTGTGCATCGTATCGACAACAAACGCTTATTAGATAGACTGGGAATATAGAGATAAAAAAGAGGAAAACTGATGATTACTATACGCAAAGCTGAGGAAAGAGGCCACGCTAACTATGGTTGGTTGGATACCTATCATACTTTTTCTTTTGCCCAATATTATGATCCCCAACAGATTAATTTTAGGAGTCTCAGAGTTATTAACGAGGATAAAGTGATTGGGGGAAAAGGATTTCACACCCACGCACACCATGATATGGAGATTTTAACCTATGTTTTGCAGGGAGAACTAGAACACCAAGACAGTCTCGGCACGGGTTCCGTGATTCGACACGGTGAAATTCAACGGATGAGCGCGGGAACAGGGATAAAACACAGTGAATTTAATCATTCTGCCACTAATCCCCTCCATCTTCTGCAAATTTGGATTATTCCCGACCAAAAAAATCTAGAACCCGGTTATGAACAAAAAGCGATCGAATTTTCTCCCCATACCCTACAATTAATCGCCTCTCCCACCGGTGCTGGCAACGCGGTTAAAGTCCATCAAGACGTTAATCTCTACGCGGGAATTTTGCCCCTAGGCCAGTCCCTCACCCATTCCTTAGCCACTGGTCGTTATGGCTGGTTACAGGTGGCTAGAGGGCAAATAAACCTAAATGGCGTGCATTTACGAGCGGGGGATGGAGCGGCAATTAGCGAGGAAACTTCTTTGGCTATTCAATCTCTAGAAGACTCGGAAATTTTGCTTTTTGACCTAGGGTAAGCTAAGACGCATCTTAACCGCCTATCCTTAGATTAGCCCACCCCCCTTGCCCCCCCGACCCCCCCGATGTCGGGGGGCAGGGGGGGCTTGCCTCTTGCAAGAGTGCCTTTTGCCTCGTCTCAACAAGCAATTTAAATGCGCGGGCAGCTTAGTGGGTTTGAGTGTTAGGAACCCTAGGGGCTAAGTTTTGCCGCCAATTCCCCGTCCGACTTTTAGCCATCAATACTGTCCACCACGCTCAGAAAATCGTTGTGGATTAGCTCGGCGATAAAATTCTCCGGATCGGTGATCGGAACAGTAACGCCTTGACTGGCCACCATCTGTGCGGCCATCCGAGTCATGAAGTCCTGTCTTGTTTCGGTCATTCTACCCTGACATTGTTGCAATTTTTCCACCAACTCCAGTGGGGAATCGGCCACCAGTTTATCTCCCTCGCGGGTGACATAAATTGTCATCTTTCCTGCCTCCTAAATGATCGGGAACGAGAATTCGGCACGACTAAACCACTTCTTTTCTCGCTATCATTATTGCCAGTTAGTTAGTCCCATCCTCGTCGGTCTTTCCCTATTTCCATTATTTGTTCTGGCTTGTCGCCGGGTAATTATTATTATCGCCAAAATAAAAGGATAAATTTGTCAATCTTTGTAACGAAAAATCCAGAGAACCTGTTCTCACGGTATCGCCCCGAACCTTTGCGGAGAAATTTGTTACAATGAATACAAGGGGACTCCCCGCACCATATCCCATCCCTAGATAGTAAGAAATTGGCGGGGTGGGGAGCGGAAGCCAATAGTCCCGATAGGGGGGGCATTTGTCAGAGTTTCCCGCTTCCTTTAGTTTTAGGGGGAAAAGCCATGAAATCTGCCACATTATTATCGCCCGATCGACCGCTGCCAGAACTTCTCCGGTCAGCTATCCGAGAACGTTTTCCGGGGAAAGCGATCGATGATCTCAGCATCCGCTACTATGAAAGCGTCGAGGATGTGGGGTGGGAGTATTTTAACGAGAGGGTGTTGCCGGCCTGTAGCGATGAGCCTGTTGTCCGCTATCTCGGCCCGTTTATATCCTACGTCCGCCTAGGAGAAGCCTTGGTTTTGGATCGGCAAGATGGTCTTGTGGTTTACGAAACCGATCGAGATGTTCCCTGCACGGAAACCGGACCTTTCTGGTTGGTGACTCCTAAATCGCTCTGAAAAAGCCAACCCAAGTTAAGCAGCTGAATTGGGAAAACTTAATAGTTAGGGTTGGCTGAATAAGTCTAAAAACCTTGTTGGGTAAAACTTTTAGACTTTTGGGAGGTCAAAAAGTACCGGATATGGGAGTGATCGGGGGGAGAATTAAGGGACTTTTTCCCTGAAAATTGGGTAATTGACCCCCTCAAAATCGGTAAAACCCTACACCCCACACCCCACACCCTGCCCCCACGAAAAACTTTTTGCCGCAAACCCTAGTTGAGACTCGACGGGTGGAGTCGGCAAGCGACAAAACCCGTCGCATTTTTATAACGCCTGCGATCGCAACCAAGCCACGGGTAAATAGAGCATTTTCTTGGGTAAAGGCACGAAGGCACGACGGGCAAAGACATCGTAATTATTTGCTTCAATTACGTCTAAAATGCCTTGATAAAGCAGTAAAGCCGCCCAAACCGGCCAACGGGAATCGGGATTAAGGGCGCGAATCCCCCTTTCGGCGGAATCGTAGTAATAACGGGCGCGCTCAATTTGGAAGCGCATTAACGCCTGCCAACGGTCATCATTAACCCCTTTGAGTAAATCGTCTTCGCTGTAGTTAAAACGCTCTAAATCCTCTAAAGGTAGATAAATCCGCCCACGATGGACATCTTCCCCCACATCCCGCAAAATATTGGTTAATTGATTGGCAATACCCAGATCGATCGCTTCTTCTTGAGGGATATAGACGCTTTGATTGCGTCGCCAAGGAGCCGAGCGATCGCCATCTTCCAATCCTAACACCGCGCTGGACATTAACCCCACCGTCCCCGCTACCCGATAGCAGTACAGTTTTAGTTCATCAAAGGTTTGATAACGACTGCGATAGAGATCCATCTGTTGCCCGGCGATCATATCCCGAAAGGGTTGGATATCCATGGGGAACTTTTCTAGAGTATCCACGAGAGCGACATCGGCATCCTCAAGGGCAACCCCAGAAAAGACTGTTTCTAGCTGTTTTTCCCATAAATCGAGGGTTTCAGAGGTAGTTAACCGGGCTTGGGGGCCATCGACCAGTTCATCGGTACGACGACACCAGACATAAATTGCCCAGATCGCTTGACGTTTTGGTTTCGGCATCAGGAGAGTACCGAGATAAAACGTTTTGGAATACTTCTCTGTAATCCGGCGACAGAGTTCGTAGGACTCCGCAAGGGAGACGAGGGGTTTGGTGGGGTGGGTCGGTTTTGGCAATTGGAGCATTCTGCTGGGGCGGAATGATTGACTTAGATTAACGGCGAACTGTGGCTAATGATATAGCATTGTCTCACTCAAGGCCATTTTCGTCATTAGTCCCTAGCCAGAGAATTAACGAGCGCTGGACACTGGTGTAGATTGGGTTTTATTCGGGTTTAGCGGTGCTGCGGGGTGATCTTTGCTGATCACTGCTGCCGCTAATTTCCCCGATAAAACCGCTCCTTCCATGCTTCCTAAATATTTTTGCATGGTATAGTCACCGGCGAGATAAAAATTCTCGATCGGAGTTTTTTGAGAAGGTCGATAAGCTTGTCGGCCAGGGGTGGCTTTATAAACCGATCGGGGAGTTTTCACCAGATGATATTTTAACAATTGACTGGGATTATCGCCAGTAAAATGTTGGGGAAAGAGTTTTTCTAGTTCTTTCATCGTGGCGGCGATAATTTCTTCATCGGATTTAGTAATCCAATCGTGAGCGGGAGCGAGAACTAATTCTAACATCGAGCGATCGGGGTTAGCGTATTCTTTACAGGTGTTGCTCATGTCAGCATAAACACTGAGTAAGGGCGAACGGGAGAATAATAAATGATCGATGTCGGTTAGTTTGCGATCAAACCAGAGGTGTAAATTAATAACAGGAACCCCTTCTAATCCTTCTAATTTTTGAAAGAATTTATCCTCTTGCCAAGGCTTAGGCAGTAAAACTTTTAAAGGATCTACAGGCATCGCAGAAACATAAATATCGGCTTCAAAAAGATAATCTTCCCCACCGTCTAAACCGCGCATTAAGAAGGCTTTAACCGTGCCATCTTCATTTAAGAGAATCTCTTTTAACGGGGCATTTAAGCGCACTTCGCCACCTCTAGCGCTGATGTAATCGACTAAAGGTTGGCAAAGTCTTTCTGTAGGTGAACCATCGAGAAAAGCCATTTTTGAGCCGTTTTTCTCCTGTAAAAAGCGGTTGAGGGCTGTTAGTAGAATCGTGGCGGAAATCTCGTTAGGATCGATAAAGTTTAGGGCTTTCGACATAGCGATAAACACTTCTTTTTCTACCCTAGGGGGGATGTTTTGTTTCTCTAACCATTCCGACCAAGAATATTTATCCATCTCCTCGACGTAACTTTGTCCTTTAACAATGGCAGGGATTAAACCGAGTCCAAATTTAATTTTTTCCTCCCAAGTTAACATATCGTTATTGCGGAGAATGGCAACAATACCGTTAATTGGGGCGGGAATATCAGGGAAGTCAAACCGCGAATAGGTCCCAGGTTTTTCCGGCTGATTGAAGATCATCGAGTGTTCTTTCCACTGTAGGCGATCCTCTATGCCTAATTCTTGGAATAATTGCAGCATATTGGGATAAGCGCCAAAGAAGATATGTAAACCGGTTTCGTACCAGTCCCCATCGGCATCTTTCCAAGCGGCAATTTTTCCCCCTAATACATCGCGACGTTCCAGTACGATGGGCGTATGTCCCGCATCGACAAGGTATTTCGCACAAGATAATCCGGCTAGTCCCGCACCAGCGATCGCAACTCGCATCGTTTCCTATCTACTCTCTAATGTCTTGTCTTTATCACATTCGCTATTATACTTCACATTTCGTTACATTTTTTTCAGATTGTCGAGAAGGCAAAAGGCAGGAGGCAAAAGGCAGGAGGCAAAAGGCAGGAGGCAAAAGGCAGGAGTCAGGAGGCAAAAGGCAAAAGGCAAAAGGCAGGAGGCAGGAGGCAAAAGGCAGGAGGCAAAAGGCAGGAGGCAAAAGGCAGGAGGCAGGAGATTATTTTTATTTATTCTCCCCCTGCAACGCGCACAAAGTGGTCTCCCCACTTCCTTGATAACTGCTGACTGCTTACTGATAACTGCTCACTGATAACTGCTCACTGATAACTGTTTGCTGGTCACTGATAACTGATAACTGATATTGTGATATGTAATTAGCTTAATTCGCTTACCTTTTTAGTTCACGCGTACACCCTCTTCAATCGATCGCTATGACTTTTCCCACTACGTCACCCCAAGTCTCGGAAATAGAGAATAATCGTGCTTGGCATAATTTAACTGGCGAACAAACCCTAGAAATACTGAGAACCAATGGGGAAACCGGCTTAATCGAGGCTGAAATTGTTAAAAGAAAGGATATTTTCGGGTTAAATGAACTAAAAGAAACGGGGGGACGTAGCCCGTTAATGATTCTCTGGGAACAGTTTACTAACATTATGTTAGTGATGCTGATTGCCGTGGCGGTGGTTTCGGCGGTTTTGGACCTGAAAAAAGGGGAATTTCCCAAAGATGCGATCGCTATTTTTACGATTGTTATTTTAAACGGTATTTTAGGATATTTACAGGAAAGTCGGGCAGAAAAGGCATTAGCCGCCCTTAAGCAGTTATCCTCGCCGAAAGTCCGGGTTATCCGTAATGGTAGCACCTTTGAAGTGGCGGCCAAGGAACTCGTACCCGGGGATATCATGTTACTGGAAGCGGGGGTACAAATTGCCGCCGATGGCAGATTATTAGAAGCACAAAACCTGCAAATCCGCGAAGCTGCCCTCACGGGGGAAGCGGAATCGGTGAATAAACAAGCACAAAAGGTTTTACCGGAAGATGCCTCTTTAGGCGATCGCATTAACCTCGTCTATCAGGGTACGGAAGTAGTACAAGGGCGCGGGAAAGTGGCGATTACCAGGACGGGAATGGATACGGAAATCGGTAAAATCGCCGCTTTGTTGCAAGGAGTAGAAAGTGAACCAACTCCCCTACAGCAGCGAATGTCGCAGTTAGGTAACGTTTTAGTGAGTAGTTCCCTAGCTTTAGTGGCTGTAGTCGTGCTTGGGGGCGTAATTCGCTTTGGTTGGCAGTTTTTTGAATCATTCCTCGAAACTTCCCTCAGTATGGCTGTGGCCGTTGTTCCCGAAGGTTTACCGGCAGTGGTAACGGTGACCTTGGCAATTGGAACCCAAAGAATGGTGAGAAGACAAGCTTTAATCCGTAAATTGCCAGCAGTGGAAACCTTAGGCTCGGTAACGACGATTTGCTCCGATAAAACCGGAACTTTAACTCAAAATAAAATGGTGGTGCAGAAAGTCAATACTTGCCACCATGTCATTACTGTCGCGGGGGAAGGTTACGCGCCCATCGGTGAGTTTAGTGGTGCTAGTGAAAGTGATCCCGAACTACAGGCAATTTTAACGGCTTGTGTGCTGTGTAATGATGCACTTTTGCAGAATAAAGAGCAAGAATGGTCAATTTTAGGCGATCCCACCGAAGGAGCTTTACTGACGTTAGCGGGTAAAGGAGGACTATATCGGGAAGCATTGGAACCAAAAAGCCCTCGTTTAGGCGAATTTCCCTTTTCTTCCGAACGAAAGAGAATGTCAGTAATCTGTGAGAATGCCCAGTTAGGTTTGGGGGATTCTGCCTATTTAATGTTTACCAAAGGCTCACCGGAATTAATTCTCGAACGTTGTTCTCTGATCCAAGTTGGGGCGGAAAGTCAACCCTTAACAGCAGCACAAAGAAGCCGTATTTTGGCACAAAATGACGAAATGGCGGGTAATGGCCTACGAGTCTTAGGTTTTTCCTATAAACCGATGACAGAAGTGCCGGAAGCGGAAAGAGAAGATAGTGAGGAACAATCCCTGGTTTGGTTGGGATTGGTGGGAATGCTCGATGCACCCCGCAAAGAAGTTAAAGAAGCGGTTGCCCTCTGTCGTCAAGCGGGAATTCGTCCGATTATGATTACTGGAGATCACCAATTAACGGCCAAGGCGATCGCCATTGAATTGGGCATTGCGGCTGCTGGGGAGCGAGTAATCACCGGTAAAGAATTAGAAAAAATGTCTCAGAATGACCTAGAGGGAGAGGTAGATGGTGTTAGCGTCTATGCTCGTGTTTCTCCCGAACATAAGCTGAGAATCGTCCAAGCTTTGCAAAAACGGGGCAAATTCGTCGCCATGACGGGGGACGGGGTGAACGATGCTCCGGCACTAAAACAAGCGGATATCGGTATCGCCATGGGCATTACCGGAACCGATGTCAGCAAAGAAGCCAGCGATATGATTTTGCTGGATGATAATTTTGCCACCATCGTCGCCGCCACCGAAGAAGGGCGCGTGGTTTACAGTAACATTCGGCGCTTTATTAAATACATTCTCGGCAGTAATATTGGCGAGGTTTTAACGATTGCAGCGGCTCCTCTGCTCGGTTTAGGCGGTGTACCCCTTTCTCCCTTGCAAATCCTCTGGATGAACCTTGTCACCGACGGTTTACCGGCTCTTGCTCTGGCAATGGAACCCGCCGAACCTAATGTGATGAAACGTCCACCTTTTAGCCCCCGGGAAAGCATTTTCGCCCGCGGTTTGGGTTGGTATATGATTCGCATCGGCATCGTCTTTGCCATTCTCACCATTATTATGATGTACTGGGCTTACCGATATACTCAAGCAACCCCCGAAATCGGAGATCCCGGACGTTGGAAAACCATGGTATTTACTACCCTCTGTTTAGCACAAATGGGTCATGCTTTGGCGGTGCGTTCCCATACCCAGTTAGCTGTGCAAATGAATCCCTTCTCTAATCCTTACATTATCGCCGCCGTGGGTTTGACAACGATCCTACAAT
Organism: Microcystis sp. LE19-8.1F; assembly: GCF_027531715.1. NCBI lineage: Bacteria > Bacillati > Cyanobacteriota > Cyanophyceae > Chroococcales > Microcystaceae > Microcystis > Microcystis sp. LE19-8.1F. The sequence goes on from NZ_JAPZSO010000084.1 coordinate 14,244, forward strand.
TGTTGTTAATTTATGCTCCTCCTCTACAAAACTTCTTCGGTACTCAATGGATTAGTGGCACGGAATTATTAATCTGTTTTGGATTTAGCGCCTTAATGTTTGTTTGGATTGAGTTAGAGAAGTTATTTATTCGCTGGTTCATGACGAAAAAATAAATCAATGCCAACACCAATTATTCTGACTTTAACGGTTTTAGTCGTTGCTTTAGTCGCTTTCGTGGCGGAATGGCTACCAGTAGATTTAACCGCTTTATGCGTGGCGATTGTCCTCATTCTCTTGGGTTTAGTTACTCCCGAAGAAGGTATCGCCGGATTTAGTAATTCTGCCACGGTGACAGTGATGGCGATGTTTGTGCTTAGTGCCGGAATTACCCGCACGGGAGTGATTCAAGTAATTCGCGATCGCTTGCTGGTTTGGGGTGGCAAAAGTCCCCACCAACAGGTATTTGTCCTAGGGGCATTAGTGGGGCCGATTAGTGCTTTTATTAATAACACGGCAGTGGTGGCGATCTTTTTACCCATCGTTGAAGATTGGTGTAAAAAACAAAAAATTTCTCCTTCTAAGTTATTAATTCCCCTTTCCTACGCCACAGTTTTAGCGGGGATGATTACCGTGGTGGGAACTTCTACTAACATTCTCGCTAGTGGTATTTCTGCCAAGCTGGGTTATGGGGAATTTAGCTTATTTCAATTTACTGCTTTAGGATTAGTCACTTTTTTAGCAGGTTTGATTTATTTAACAATTTTTGCCCCAAAATTACTACCCGATCGCAAATCTTCCGCAGGGGAATTTTTAGACGATGATTATGGTTCTAAAGTATATCTGAGTGAGGTAATTATTACCCCTCGTTCTAATCTTATCGGTCAAACTTTATCCCAAAGTGGACTACAAAGAAAGTTTGATTTTGATGTGTTGGAATTAATCAGAAATAAGGTACATTTACCCCAACCTTTAGCCGATAAAGTTCTCAATGCTGGCGATATTTTAATCGTTCATAGTAGTCGGGAAGAACTATTAAAAATTAAAGATGAACGAGGCTTAGAAATCTTTGCCGATGTCAAATTTCAGAAAGGAGATATTGAATCGACAATTACTACAGGTGAGGAAAAATTAGCCGAGGTTTTGATTCTATCTAATTCCCGTTTAATTGGGACAACTTTAAAAGATCTAAAATTCCGTCAGCGTTATAATGCAACAGTTCTAGCGATTCGGCGTGGTTCGGAATTACTACAAGGAAGATTAGGGAAAATTCCTTTAAAATTTGGCGACTTGCTCTTAGTTCAGGGACCAAAACAGAGTTTTGTGGGGTTACAAACCACGCGAGAATTATTAGTTTTAGAAGAAAAAGAGCTTGAATCATTGCGACAGGATAAAGGCATTATTGCTTTAATGATTACTTTGTTAGTGATTATTATTGCCGCTTTTGATATTCAACCGATTCTTGTCACCAGTTTAGTCGGGGTGGTTTTAATGGTAATTACTGGCTGTCTAAAACCGGGAGAAGTCTATGGTTCCATTCGTTGGGATATTATCTTTTTATTAGCGGGTTTAATTCCCCTGGGTACTGCCATGGATAACTCGGGAACGACTAAATGGTTGGCAGATAATTTAGTGGCTATCGGCGGTCATCTTTCGGGGTTTTGGATCTTAGTTTTCTTCTATCTAATTACCTCAGTTTTAACTGAAATCCTCTCTAATAACGCCGCCGTGGTGTTAATGATTCCCGTCGCCGTGGAAGTAGCGAAAACGTTGGGTTTAAATCCTTTGGCATTTATGTATGCTGTCACCTTTGCTGCTTCTAATAGTTATCTAACACCGATTGGCTATCAAACTAATACCATGGTTTATGCACCAGGCGGCTATAAATTCCTCGATTTTACCCGTTTGGGTGCGCCCCTAAATTTAATTTTGACGATTTTAACCCCTAGTTTAATTGTCTTGTTTTATGGCTTGAAATAAAGAAAGAAAGAGATCGAAGAATCTTCGATCTCTAAAAAGAATTTGATAGTAGTCAAAACTATTTCGATTCGGCGAAGCGTTTACGCAGGGATTCGGCTCGCTTTTTCGCTACGGTATTGTTAGGATCAAATTTGAGAGTTTCTTCGTAGGTTTCGAGAGCTTTTTTAGCCATCTGTTTCTTTTCGTAAACATTGCCAAGATTATTGAGAGCGATCGAGTATTGAGGATAAAGTTTAATTGCTTCTTTGTAGTTACGAATCGCTAATTCTAATTGTTCTTGGGCAAAATAGGAAAAACCGAGCGCATTGTAGATTAGAGCTTGATTTTCTGGTTCGATGTTTTCTTCCTCAGAGATTTTTAAAGCCTTTTGTAGTAAACTCAATGCTTGAACATAGAGTTTTTTATCGAGATACAGACTCCCTAATTCATAGTATTCTTTAGCTGTACCTTTTTCTTTTTGCAATTTCTTTTGTAGCTTGTTAAAGGTTCCTTCCACTCGACGGGTTTTAAAGATTTGCACGATGACAAAAATTCCTAAACCAATCACGAAAATTAGCAATCCAGAAACGTAAATAAGCGGCAGGGTATCTTCCATAATTAGCGATCGAGCAATCAATATTTTTATACTTATTCCCTCAAATTATAACAGGATTTAGTCAGTGATCAGTGATCAGTTATCAGTGATCACTGATCAGATTTGAGTTTTCAGTTCACTGATTACTGATTACTGTTCACTGTTCACAGCAAAAAAGCACCCTATCTCCCCATTTCCCGAATTCTCAGGGGTAAGCCCCAATAGTTCACCCGTTCTGCTAACCAGCCGGTGGATTCTAGCCGCTCGATCGCTTGGTTGACGCGTTCTCGGAGACTTTGGTACTGTAAACCTTTAGGGAGAACGACTCCTAGAGCGATCGCGCCCAACTGGATCGGTAATTGACGATAATTGGGGAATTGCCGCACCCAACCGGTTAAAAGACTATTATCAGCCGCAAAAGCGTCTATTTCCCCCGTTTCCAGTAAATTAAAAGCTTCTTGATAGGAAGCAACCCCGCGCAGGATAGCGTTAGGCAAATTGGAACGCACAAGGGCGATTGTCGTCGAACCGTTGAGTACGGCGATTCTAGAGTTAGCTAGGTCTTCTAAACGCTGAAATTGCTGGTTTTTCGTCACAAAACCGCTGCTATCGAGGTAATAAAAGGGGCTAAAATCCACTAAGCGCTGACGTGCAGGAGTAATCGCCACACGAGCGATCGCCAAATCCACCCGATCATCAATAACCACCTGTAAACGTTCTTGATTACTAACGGGTTGGAGAATAATAGCACTGTCAGAACCGAGAATTTCTGCGGCTAGACGTTTAGCGATGTCGATTTCCAATCCTTGCAGATTCCCCTGAGAATCAAGGAAAGCGAGGGGAGGGAGATTATTTTTGACAGCGACAATTAATTTTCCCCGGCGTATAATCGTATCGAGATCGGTGCTAAAACTTGGAGCTACACCTAAGAGCAAAAAACCAAGAATAAATAACAAATTTTTCATACTGTTTTACCTAAACTAACTCGATTTCTACCTTGATTTTTAGCGGCGAACATGGCATGATCAGCCCGCTCGATCACCGCTTCTAGATTATTATCTTCAGGGCTAAATGTTGCGAAACCGAGATCAAAGCAAAACTACTGCCAAAAAGAAAATCTAGTCTCAAAAATAAATGCAGGTAAAAATAATTGCCCAAATAGCCTAAAATAATTGATATAACCAACAGGGGCAATGATTTGTTACCCAATCTGGGCAGGTGCTTTAATGCCATGGCGAGCTAGTGGTGATAGAAAAAAAGTCATTCATTATAACCATTGTAAAGGTCAATCCGCCTCTAGTTTCTAGAAGTCCGCTTTTTTCGACTAGAATAAAAAAAGCCAGTCAGAATAGCCACAATTAAGAAAATTTCTCCTCTTAGACTTGACGTGAAAGAGTCCCTCAACCCTACTTCTTTGGATCTCAAAACCATTTTTCCCTTTAAACTCGACGACTTCCAGCAATCGGCGATCGCATCTCTCGCTGCCGGTAAATCAGTGGTTGTCTGCGCTCCCACGGGTTCCGGCAAAACTTTAATCGGAGAATACGCTATCTATCGCGCCCTAGAAAGGGGCAAACGGGTTTTCTACACCACTCCCCTGAAAGCTCTTTCTAACCAAAAATTCCGGGATTTTCAAGAAAAATTCGGTCGCACCCCCACCGATGGCGATGAGGATTCCCCGCTGCTGTTTGCGGAAGTGGGATTAATTACCGGCGATGTGGTGATCAATCCCTCAGCATTAATTGTAGTCATGACTACAGAAATTTTTCGCAATATGCTGTATAGGACTCCGATCGGTCAGGTAGGCACTTCCCTAGAAAACGTGGAAACCCTGGTTCTCGATGAATGTCACTATATCAGCGATCGAGGTCGCGGCACCGTTTGGGAAGAATCAATTATCTACTGTCCCCCTAGTATCCAATTAGTGGCCCTCTCCGCCACCATCGGCAACCCGGGGGAACTCACCGACTGGATTAACTGGGTGCGGCAACTGCCCCAATCCGGCGACAATAAACAGACCTCCAGCTGCGAGCTAATTAACTCCGATTTTCGCCCCGTCCCCCTGCGCTTTTATTTCGCCAATAAAGAGGGATTATTCCCGCTGCTCGACCCAAAACAGAGCAAAGTTAACCCGAAACTACACTCAAAAGTCGGCCACGGCAAACCCCGACGCTTAAAACGAGAAGATTGTCCCACCATCGCCTCGATTGTCACCACTCTGCGGGACAAGGATATGCTCCCGGCCATTTACGTCATTTTCAGCCGTAAAGGTTGCGATCAGGCGATTCGAGAGCTAAAAAACCTCAATCTCGTTAATCCAGAAGAAGCTAGAGCCATTTACTACCGTTTACTCATTTTCTTCCTGGAAGATAATCCCAATCTGCAAGAACTCGCCCTTTCCTTCTTTGCCGTCGAAAATCCGCCTCTACACCAAAAATTACTGGCTTTTTTCGCGAATAACCCCCAGTCCGACGAGCAACTCCTCAGCCTCTTAACCGCCGACCCCGAGACGAAAAATCAACTGTTTGAATTCCTGGCCAGTGCTTCCCAATTGGTGCGCGCCGACCAAGTGGAACCCCTCACCCGGGGCTGTGGTGTTCACCATGCGGGGGTTTTACCCCTCTGGAAAGAGTTAGTCGAACAACTCTTTGAAGCCGGTTTAATTAAGGTGGTTTTTGCCACCGCTACTCTCTCGGCCGGGATTAATATGCCCGCCCGCACCACCGTTATCTCGGCCCTCTCCAAACGCACCGATGATGGCCATAGTATGCTGACTCCCTCGGAATTTGTCCAGATTGCCGGCCGGGCCGGTCGCCGGGGAATGGACGCGGTGGGCCATGTGGTGACAGTACAAACGCCCTTTGAAGGGGCAAAAGAAGCGGCTTTTCTGGCCACCGCCCAACCGGAACCTCTGCAAAGCTGTTTTGCGCCCAGTTACGGCATGGTCTTAAATCTCCTGCAAAAACACAGTCTAGAGGAGGCCAAAGACCTCTTAGAGCGCAGTTTCGCCGAATATCTCGCTCGTTTGAAGTTAAGCCCCGAACGACAACAGATTACCGCCTTAACCACCGAATTAGCTAAGTTGGATATGGAATTAGCCGGGATCGAGCGGGAGCAGGTCTTCAGTTACGAAAAGCTACGGGAAAGACTGCGGGAGGAAGAAAGACTGTATAAAATCCTCGCTAGTCAGTCAGAGGCACAGAAAAGACAGGAAATACATCTAAAATTGCCGAATATTCCCGTCGGAACTATCCTCCATCTCAAGGGCAAACACATTAAGGTTCCCGTCCCCGTCCCCGCTATCTTTGTCAATACCCTGCACGGAGCCGGTCAAGTGCGAACCCTTGTTTGTTTAGGCAGTGATAATCGCTGGTATTTAGCCGCCTATGCCGATATTAGCGAGATCGATCGAGGTTTTCTCTCTCCTGCGGAATTAGGCGAACTGATACCCCCTTCTCTAGCAGCAGTCTCCCTAGGGGGTTGGCGCAAGGGTGAGGAAAATACTCAGGCGATCGCCGATTTAATCCCCCAACAAGTGCAGGGCATCCCACCGGTGACGGAACTGGCAACACAAGCACAAAGAATTGAAATTGTCAATAGTCAAATTGCCGCTCATCCCCTGCAAAAACGCAAAAATCCAGGGCGATTGATGAAATTATACTACGATCGAGAGATTGCTCGCGATAAGTTACACAAAGCCCAGATTAAATACCAGAAACAACAATCGCGCAAATCCTACTACTGGGAAGAATTTCTGAATCTAATCGAGATTTTGCGAGAATTCCAAGCATTAGAGGGTTATTTGCCCACTCCCCTCGGAGAAGCGGCGGCCACTATTCGCGGGGAAAATGAACTCTGGTTAGGATTAGCGATGATGTCCGGAGATTTGGACAGATTGACTCCTAGCCAACTAGCCGCCGCCATCAGCGCCATGATTACGGAACCCCCTCGCCCCGATACTTGGTGCAATTACCCACCTGTGCCAGAAGTTATCGATATTTTGCGGCAAGGAGAAGGAAATTCCCCCGGTCTGCGAGAAGTTCGCCGTTTACTCTATCAAGCTCAATCTCGCTACGATATCACCATTCCCGTCTGGTTAGAAACCCAACTGATGGGGATTGCCTCCCGTTGGGCCCAGGGGACATCCTGGCCGGAATTGTGCGAAAATACTAGCCTCGATGAGGGAGATCTAGTGCGATTATTACGGCGCACCGTCGATGTTCTCTGGCAAATTCCCCAAATTCCCCGGGTTTCCCAAGTTCTTAAAGATAATGCCCGTCTCGCCGTCACAGCCATGAAGCGCTTTCCTTTATAATAGACCTCTTGTAGAAATCAAAAATCGTTGTTAGGGTTAGGAGCCAGTAGCCAGTAGTCAGTAGTCAGGAGAATTAAAAATAAGCATTAATCAATTAAATGGTATATTTACAGATTTTATGCCATTTAATCCTTATTTTTGACGTTTTTGAACCCTGAAAAATTAATTATGCAAGAGGTCTAATATTGATCGCTCTTTTAAACAATGGGAGATGGTAAGGAAAGTAACTGTTGGTGGATCTGCTCGATGAGGGCGAGGATTTGCTGATAATTGTGGTGCAATCCCTGATGATAGAGGTGATTTGCTCCTTGATTTAAATCCGCTAAAGCTGATTGATAATAACCCAATTGATGCCGCAGTAATCCCCTTCTAATATAAGCATCGGCATAAAAAGGATCGATGGCAATCGCCCGATTTAAATCGGCGATCGAGCGGTCGTATTCACCTAATTGGTGAGCGGTACAAGCTAGATTATAGTAGGCTGAGGCGTTATTTTTATTTAACCGGAGAGCTTGATTAAAATCCGCCTTGGCTGAGGTAAAATTGTGGAGGGCTAAATGAGATAAACCTCGATCATTATAAATAGTGGCTAAAGTGTCGGGTTGCCAGTTAGTAATTTGACGCAAGGATTGATTAAAATCGGCTAGGGCAAGGGGATAATTTTTCATGGCCGCCTGAACTAAACCCCGATTATAGTAGGCTTGATAATAGGTGGGTTTTAACCGGATAGTCTGGTTATAATCGGTCAGCGCCTGTGAATAATCTCCCAAACGATAAAAAGCTAAACCCCGATGGAAATAGGCTAGATAATTATCGGATTGCTGTTGTAAAGAGCGGGTGCAGTCTTGCCAAGCGTGCAGATAATCCTGCAAATAAATCTGAGTTAAACAGCGATTACTGTAGGCTAGGGCCAAGTTATTTTCCTGTTCCAGCGACTGATTGAAATCCTGCAAAGCTTGCTGATAATTACCTGCCTCTAGTTGTTCAATTCCCGATCGCAACCAGTAGGATAAATGTACTGATTGAGCCGCTTTTCCCTGCCGAGGCCATCCCCCCAGCACAAGCGAGCAGAGCAGTGCAACCATAACCAATCCACCGAGGCGAGGAAGAAAATTTTTCAAAACCGTTGACATAGGAGTATCTTTGTGCATATACTCCCAATTCTGAGGAAACTTTCTCGATCGATCAACAGACAGCCTGTCAAACTAAATCCGTTGAATATAGACTACATATTAGGACAGGCAAAAGGCAAGAGGCAAGAGGCAAGAGGCAAGAGGCAAGAGGCAAGAGGCAAGAGGCAAGAGGCAAGAGGCAAGAGGCAGCTTTGTTCTCCCCACACCCTACACCCCACACCCTACACCCCACACCCCACACCCCACACCCTACACCCTACACCCCAAAGTCTAGGACTGGTCTATGTCTCTAGAGGCGAGGGCTGCGATAAGCTAATAAAGGAAAGATTGTCACCGAGCAATTATGGTGGCGTTACTCGCTAACGCAGTTGACACCCGATAAATGATACAGGAGTTATCTATGGAAACTATTTTTATCCCCCACCTCCTCAAATCTCCTGATCGACAAAGAGTGATCATCATCGATAATTTTATCCCCGGTCTAGAAACCTTGACACCGGTGCGGGGGACCTTGCTGGTTAGACATGGGGGGAATTTTTTGGAAGTATCGGTGAAAGCAGAAACCATCGTCACCTTAACCTGCGATCGCTGTTTACAGCAATATAATCATCGTCTGCAATTAAACACTTCCGAATTAATCTGGCTAGACAAAAATAAAGACTACGATCACTCCTATCCTCTAGAGCGAGAAATAGCCTACGAAGACCTCTCGGAAACCCTCGATCCTAACGGGGATTTTGACCCGCAAATGTGGTTATACGAGCAGTTGTGTCTAACTTTGCCCCCCCGTCAACTCTGCGGAGCCAATTGTCAACCACCCGATTTTTTTCTTCCAGAAAATACTGCCATCGATGGTCGTTGGGCCTCCCTAGAATCCTTGAAAAGTCAGTTATCTCAATCGCAAAATTGAGCCTTGATGCCGATTTTTTTCGGGTTTCGAGCCACGAGAAAAGCGATCGAAACCCGATTCTTTACCGGCCCCAAATCTTTTTCAGGACAGTTTCGGGAGTAATATCGGCGACTTTTCCCGTATTAGCTTCAATATATCGATGAAGCTCTCCCCCACTCGGTAAAACTCTCTTAGGCAACGAAGGAAGCAGCAGAGAGAGGGTATAGGTTCCCACGGCCACGGCTAACTGTAAAGGGACACTTTCGGTAGCTAACAATAAATTAGCACCGGCGATCATGGCCGCCATTTTACCGATATCGGCCGTTCTGGACACTTTTAAGTTATTATCCATGGCTTTGAGGGCTAAAACCCAATCTTCATCCAGTTCTCCCTGGATTGCGACAATTGGCAAATCCGGTTGTTGATGGCGAATACCTTGGATAATTTCTAGCCAACTCTCTAGGGGATAAACCGTTTCTAGTCCTTGGCTGATGCTGAGATCGCTACCGCCGGCGTAGAGGAGAATATAGCCGCTATCCTTGATATTGAGGCGTTGCTGCTCCATTTGGGCCCAATCGATATCATCGCGATTCAAGGTTAGTTTTAAAGGTGGACAGGGTGGAGCAATCTTTAACCCTTTGACCAGTGCGTGATAATTATCCGCTAGATAGCCTTCCGTTGGCCGGGGTACTTGTTCCGATAAGAACCAGCTGCCATTATTTTCATAGCCTATACGGTTAGGAACACCATTTAACCAGAGTAAAAGGTTGATAGCAGGACGATTAGTGAGACTAATGGCGATTTCGTACTCCCGGTCTCGAATTACTCCCAAAATATTTAAATAATCCGCTAATCCGTACTGATCTCGATAGTCAAATAAAAGCACTTCCCTAACCTGGGGACAGAGACGATAGGCAGCTTTTGCCCTAGGTTCGACCAAAACATCAATGCTGCTTTGGGGGTAAGTTTGCCGGAGGGTTTCTAGAGTGGGAAAAAACAGCAGTTGATCGCTAATTCCTCCCGGTACAAGGGTTAATATTCGCATTTTATCTGGATATACCTGAATCGATCAGCTTAATTCTAGCAGTGTCCCTCGTTATTCACTAAATCCGGGCAGCGATGTTTTTTCTCCACAGAATGCGATCGCAGATTCTCTAATTTCCCCTTCCTCTTAACTATTACCCGAAGGATTAGAACCGTACATAGCATTTAAAACCAAAGCGGGGTCAACGTATTGATTGCCGTACATCAGTCCCCAGTGCAGGTGTGGTCCGGTGGTGCGTCCGCTCATTCCCACTCTAGCCATACGGGCCCCTGCCGGTATATCCTGACCGAGAGTAAGGACGATTCCTCCTGACCTGTCAATCAAAAAAGTACCACGGCTATCGGATTGAACCGAACCCATGAGATGACAATAAATATGCGTCCATTGACCGGATTGCATCTTAATCATGGTGCCACAGCCTGTATTATCCGATAATTCGACGATTCTGCCGGTCCACCAATTGCGAATATAACTGCCCAAGGGTGCGGCCATATCTAACCCGGCATGAAATTGTTGACTGCCATCCATGGGAGAGAAACGATAACCGAAACCGGAGGTATAGGTTTGAAAGTTTTCCACGGGGAAGGAGGCCCCGGCCCAAGCATTTTGAGCTATGAGAGTGGGATTAGCTTTAACGGGGTGTAAACGGTCAAATCCTAGAGAAATTAACGTGACAAGACAGCTAATTGCTAAAAAACGCAGGAATTTAACAGGCAGATATTTGAGCATGAGACTTACTCCAGACACCAAAATTAAATATACCCCAGTTTCCGCTGCCGCTAATTTTACCGGCGGCTTTTAACCGATATTTTAGTTAAGTTTTGAGTTATATTGAGCATTGGTTAGCGGTTGACAACATTTCCCCTCAGGCTGCCGATTCCCCGACTCCCCCACTTACTTTTTACTTTTTACTGACTCGTACCATGTTAGACCTAAAGCAAATTAGAGAAAATCCAGAGGAAGTACAGAAACGCTTAGATAGTCGGGGAGGTAGTTATGATATTGCCCCTATTATCCAGTTAAATCAACAACAGAAGGCTTTAGAGTTGGAACGCAGCAGTTTACAGGCCCGGGGGAACGAAATCGGTAAACTGGTGGGACAAAAAGTTAAAAGTGGCAGCGATGTCAACAGTCCCGAAATTTTGGCAATGAAAACAGAAGGAAACGAGATTAAAAGTAAACTAGCTCAATTAGAACCGCAGGAAAAAGAGATTAAAGCGGCCATTGACCAAAAAATCTTAGATTTACCCAATTTACCCAGTGAAACCACTCCCATTGGTAAGGATGAACGGGAAAATGTGGAAGTTAGACGCTGGGGAGAAGAATATAAACCCACCAACCCGAATATTTTGCCTCACTGGGAAATTGGGGAAAAATTGGGCATTTTAGACTTTGAACGGGCAGTAAAGATCGCCCAGAGTCGTTTTGTTAATCTTATCGCCCTCGGGGCAGCCCTAGAAAGAGCTTTAATTAATTTTATGCTCGATCGCCATATTGTCGCCGGTTATACAGAAGTTTTACCGCCAATTCTGATTAATAGTGACTCCCTGCGCGGGACGGGACAACTGCCAAAATTTGCGGAAGAAAGCTTTAAATGTCGAGATGATGAGCTTTGGTTAGCACCAACGGCAGAAGTACCCGTTACTAACCTTTATCGCGATGAAATCCTCTCATCGGAGCAATTACCGATCAAACACTGTGCCTATACCCCTTGTTTTCGTCGGGAAGCGGGCAGCTATGGCAAGGATACGAGGGGCTTGATCCGTTTGCATCAATTTAATAAGGTGGAAATGGTCAAAATCGTCCATCCTGACGCTTCTGCTCAGGAACATGAAAGTTTAGTCGCTAATGCGGAGGCAATCCTGCAAGCTTTACAGTTGCCCTATCGGGTGATTGAATTGTGTAGCGGTGACTTGGGTTTTTCGGCGGCCAAATGTTATGACTTAGAAGTGTGGCTACCTTCGGCTAATACCTATCGGGAAATTTCCAGTTGTTCTAATTTTAGAGACTTTCAGGCACGACGGGCAAATATTCGCTTTAAAGAAAAAGGGCAAAAAGGCACTAATTTTGTCCACACCCTCAACGGTTCGGGATTAGCGATCGGTCGTACTATGGCCGCTGTCCTAGAAAATTATCAACAGGCAGACGGGACGGTAAAAGTGCCGGAAGTGCTGCAACCCTATCTAAAACGGGAAGTTATTTGTTAAATTTTCTAAAAATGCTTGACAAAATGTCTTTATAGTGAATTTGAAAAAGTTGCTCTTAACCCCACTCTACAATTGCCTGTTTTAAGGCTCCTTCTGGCAAATTGGCCGGATCAAAGGACTCACCCGCTTCTATTCTCTCTAAAGCTTCAAAAAAAGCCCTCACACCACTGGCCGGTCCCGATGGGTGGTCCATAATTCCGGTTCCCGCATTGAGGATAACATTACGTCCGTAATCCCCAAGGACCTGGGGAACAATACCTGGACGAATACCGGCCGAGGGAACTGGAAAAACGTTTCTATCGCGCAAAATATCGCGAATTTTGCCTTCCTCCCGGGGATCGAAGGGTAAACTACCGTAAGCGGCGGGATATAGCACCGCATCGGCTCCTGCGTGGGCCATCATCGTCCCCAAAACCACAGAATAGGCTAATCCCGTATCGCTACCGGCACACATCGCTCCAGCAAAGGCAGGATGGGCGAAAATAGGCACATCGATCGCTGGATCACTGGCTAAAGCTTCTAAAACGGAAAAACCGTAGGTAAGAACGTTTAATAACAGGGCATTAGCGCCATGTTTCACCAATAAACGGGCTTTTCTCTGCAATTCGTCCGCTTTTCCAGTGACATTGACAGCATAGAGAACATTTCTACCGGTTTGCTGCCGCACTTCCTCCAAAACTCGGCGACAACAATCTAGGCGCTCGTGGGTGGGAGCCACGGGAAGATCCGCCATGATTTCATCATCTTTAATCACGTCTAAGCCAGCAAAAGCCACTTCTCGCAGGATATCGGCGTGATCTTGGGCCGATAGTCCTAAAGCGGGTTTAAAAATTGCCATTACTAGAGGTCGATCATAAACCCCCAAACGTTGCCTAATTCCTGTGATTCCCAGCTTGGCTTTCGTGCCGTAGCTTTCGGGGAGATACACCCCCACCACTTTTCCGGCTCCAGCCATGGAATATTTGCCGAAAATCATGGTTAAAAGACTGGCGATGTCATTTTCAACGTTTATCTGGGGAAAACGCACCCTAGCCACCTTATAACCGTCGGCTTCCTCCCTGATCCCCACCACTTCCGCTAGGTGTTGTTGCAGCTGCTGTTGACGATGACTGTGGCGATCGCTCCAAGTGCCAGCGGTTTGACCGATAGCGATCGTTTTTGCCTGTTTTTCGGCATTAATAGCGGTAGGAAAGCGATAATCGACAATGATAGTCATGAAAAGTCAAAAGCTAAAAAAGGGAGTGGGAATTATCAATTGTAAATTATCAATTATGAATTGGGGAGGTGGGGAGATGGGCAGAAAACGCTGCCTCTTGCTTATCCTAATTAAGGGGTTCATTTTGTCCGATTACTTAATAACTGGTATATTTTGAGCATTGCCTAAAATATAAGCTATTTGGTTCTTCGTTACTTGGTATGGTTCGATAGGGGGGCATAAATCGACTAAATCCTTATCTGGTAAGAGACTTAATTGATTAGTTCGCTCTAGATCAAAAACAATTGACAAAAATCGCTAAATGCCTTTCTATATAAGGGTTACATCCCTTATAACCCCCGTCGATTGCATAACACAAACCGAAGAGCCAGCTATTTGAGGTTATAATCCAATAGTTTAGGCTCTCTTATTGTTGGTGTGATAAGTTTAAATTATATAAGAGCGATCAATCTTTGTGTCCTTTGTGTCTTTGTGGTTCGTTCCACTCGCTCGCCAGCAGGACTGTATCTTAGAATACATTTTACCCACCAAAACCAAGAGAGCCTAATTTACTTAAAATTAATTAATCAATTGGATGATGTCTAGAAAACTGGCGAACAAAATCCTTAAATTAGCTAATTCCCTATCTAGGTCATCGAAGCGATCTCTTTTAATTGTCACCGATTGCCTTATTTTTTGTCTGACCATCTATCTAGCCTTCTCTCTCAGGTTTAATCTTAGCCTCGAATATCAGCAAATTAGACCTTTTTTCGGGGAAATATTCAGCTTAATTGCCATTAAACTTCTAGTTTTCTATCTTAAAGGTATTTACCGTCCCGTAGTACGTTATACAGGATTAGAGTTTCTTTCCTCCGTACTGCAAGCGGTTCTCTATAGTTCAGGGGTTTTAATCAGTCTTGCCTACTTTCAAAGGGATGCCTTTTTGCCGCGTTCAGTCCTGATTATCGACGCATTGTTAACCCTAGTATTGGTTATTGGGGTGAGACTGTTGATTCGTTCTGTCTTTCACCGTCTGAATATTTACGTCAGTAGTGTCGATAGGGAACCGACAATTGTTATCTATGGTGCCGGGGTTGTGGGTTGTCAATTGGCACGTTCCCTACAAAATGACCCCCACTATCGTTTATTGGCCTTTGTTGATGATAATCCCGATTTGCAGCAGCGAGTTATCCAAGGCATTAGGGTTTATCCCCCCTCTCAATTGGCACTACTGCACCAAAAACGGGCCTTTGACTGGGTTATTCTCGCTATTCCGAATGCAGACAATACCAGAAAGCGGCAAATCATCGAAAGTCTAGAAACTTTACCCATCGTCATTAAAACCGTCCCTCCCCTCTCAAAAATTTTATCGGGAGAAGCGGCCATCAATCAGATTCGCAGTGTCGATGTCTCGGAATTATTAGGACGGGAAGAAATTCTACCCCATCCCGAACTTTTGGGAAAAAATGTCACGGGTAAAGCGGTGTTAGTCACCGGGGGTGGCGGTTCCATCGGTTCGGAATTATGCCGACAAATCGCCCTCCTCAAGCCAAAATGCTTGGTAATCTACGAATTAAACGAGTTTTCCCTCTACAAAATCGATCTCGATTTAAGCGAAAATTATGCCGATTTAGCCAAGTATGCCTATCTAGGCAATGTTCTTGACCGCAATCATCTAGACCGGGTCATCCAACAACACCAGATTGAGACAATTTATCACACTGCCGCCTATAAGCACGTTCCCCTTGTGGAAGCCAATGCTAGTCAAGGGATTTACACTAATGTTTGGGGGACTTTAAATGTCGCTCAGATCGCGATCGAGAATTCAGTTAGTAATTTAGTTCTCATTTCCACCGATAAGGCCGTCAGACCGACTAACATTATGGGGGCCAGCAAACGCTGTGCTGAGTTAGTCGTGCAAGCTTTGGCCGCTTTACCCCATACTTCCACCTGTTGCGCTATCGTCCGCTTTGGCAATGTTCTTGATAGTAGCGGTTCCGTGGTGCCGCGTTTCCGGGAACAAATCGCCCAACGTAAGAATATTACCCTCACCCATCCCGATATTATTCGCTATTTTATGTCTATTCCAGAGGCGGTGCGTTTGGTTATACAAGCGGGAGCCATGGCCCGAGGGGGTGAGGTATTCCTGTTAGATATGGGTGAACCGGTAAGAATTTACGATTTGGCCCTACAGATGATTCGTTTAAGTGGCTTGGAATTAGGGCAAGATATCGATATTGAAATCACAGGATTAAGACCGGGGGAAAAACTCTACGAAGAATTATTAATCGATACCGATAAAGCTCGTCCCACCGCTCACCCAAAGATTTTTTGCGCTCATGAACACTTTCTTGCTTGGGACAAATTGCGAATCAAATTAGAGCAACTGCTTAATTATATTCAAGTTAATGACCGTCAGGGCTTAGTTAAGTCCCTACAAGATTTAGTTCCCGAATATCAGCCGGCGCAGCAAATAGCCAGTAATTTGTCAAGTAAAAAGTGAAAGAAAGGAGTTTTAGCGAGTGCATCCCACATTTGCAGAAATACCGACAATTAGCAATTATCAGTGACTCTTAAATTAGTACAAAAATATGAACAATCGCGTGTAAGCATCCCACCGAAAAACTAATGCGCTCCGGGGTTTGGGCCCCAACGGGGGGTTTGGGTAGGGTTGATTCATGAATCAACCCTACTATCACTCAACCCTAGGGTTGAGTGATAAAACCGAAAGTAACGCCCAATTTTAGGAGAAAGTTTCCCCTTAAAAATCCCAAATTAGTAGATTTACAAAAATGAGATGCACCCGTTTTAGATATCCTCTTGTTGCCAAAATTTATTAATCTAATTGAACCGAATGCTCTTGTTTTAATTGCTTTTGGATAGTTTTTACCGTCTGCTCAATTTTATTGATTCCGCGAGAAGAAGGCCGATTTACTCTATCAGCTAGAGGAGAAGTTTGTTGAATAGCAATGCTTAAATAAAGAGGAAAAGCGAGGGTAAAGGCTAAAAAAAGACGTTGTAACATGATCCACTCCCACAAAAGTTTTTCAGCGATTATTTAGCCGGCTGAAACTTCTAACAGAATAACGACTAACTAGGAAAATTTCAGCTAGTTTGTGACAGTCCGGCAATTGGTGGGGCAATCCTAAAGAATTAGCGCTGAAACCCTCAACCCTAGACCGAGAGTCTGATAGATTGATCTAGAAACATGATCGATCGCTCTATCTATGCACAAAATTCCAGTTACTGTGATCACGGGTTTTCTGGGTGCGGGAAAAACTACCCTCATCCGTCATCTACTGCAAAATAATCAAGGCCGACGGGTGGCCGTTATGGTCAATGAATTCGGAGAAGTGGGAATTGATGGTGATTTATTGAAAAGTTGTCAGACCTGCGACGACAACCCCAACGATAATATTGTGGAACTGACCAACGGTTGTCTGTGCTGTACAGTACAGGAAGAATTTCTCCCCACCATGCAGAAATTGCTGGAGCGACGGCAACAGTTGGATTGTATGCTGATCGAAACTTCGGGGTTAGCTTTACCTAAACCTCTGGTTCAAGCTTTTCGCTGGCCGGAAATCCGCAACGGTGCGACGGTGGACGGAGTAATCACCGTGGTGGATGGTTTTGCTGTCGCTAGGGGTCGTCTGGTGGCGGATTTGGACGCTTTAACGGCACAAAGGCAAGCAGACCCCAATTTAGAACACGAAACGCCCATTGAGGAGTTATTTGAGGATCAGTTAGCCTGCGCTGACCTGGTACTCTTAACTAAAACCGATCTCATCAGCGAAATCGAATTAGAAAAAATTATTAATTGGCTGAAAACACAACTGCGATCAACGGTAAAAATAGTTACTTGTGCCGATGGACAAATTAGCCCCGATGTGCTATTGGGATTTAATGCCGCCGTCGAGGATAATTTAGCTAGTCGTCCTAGTCATCATGATCACGAGGAAGAACACGATCACGATGAGGAGATCAATTCCGTGCAGTTTTGCCTCGATTCTCCTGTAGATGCCCGAATTTTGACCCAACGGCTCAAAGAATTGGTGGCCCAAGAAGAAATCTATCGGGTCAAGGGATTTGTTAACGTGGCTAATAAACCGATGCGTATGGTGTTACAGGGAGTCGGCGATCGCTTTGATTCTTTCTTCGACCGACCCTGGCAATCCACGGAAATGCGGCAAACCCGCTTGGTCTTTATCGGCCGCTCCCTCGATAGTCAGAGAATCGAGCAGGCCTTAACTAGGGTTTGCTGAAGAAGTTTTTCCTAGGGACAGGGTGTGGGGTAGGGAGATTATTTTTATTTATTCTCCCCTCTCCCTTCTCCTTTCTCCCCCTCTACAATAATTAGGGTTTGCTGAATAAATCTAAAAACCTTGTTGGATAGGGTTTTTAGACTTGTTTTCCCTCAAAAAGTGCCGACCTTTGGAGTGATTGGGGGGAAAATTCAGGTACTTTTTCCCTGAAAATTAGGTAATTGACCACCTGAAAATGGGTAAAACCCCACACCCCACACCCTGCCCCCACGAAAAACTTTTTCAGCAGCCCCTAATTACTCGCAGCCAGAAATACGTTGGGGATTATCATACTTTGTGCTTTTTGTCAAAAAAACTTTTTTTTTGCAATAAAACTACACAAAAAAAAGATCATCGTTGCTGGTGAAATTGACTGATTTGACCGTCTTAATTAGGATCACCTTCTAGGTGTGGCAAGGGTTTCAAGCGTTGCTGCCCAAAAAAGCACAGAGTAACCCATTATGAAATTCTATCAAATCGCTGTAACCCTTGTAACATCGTTGTTAAATAAAAATCTTTCTCAATTAATTCTTAAGAATTTGTAAATATTGCGGAATGTTAATTTAAATATTCTCAAGTTTTTGCAGTCAATAAATAATTTTTGCTTATCTTTGATCAACAGAGGCAGTCCCAATGAAAAAATTTTCACCCCCACAGATGAAAGAGGTTTCTTTCCCTACACCCCACACCCTACACCCCACACCCCACACCCCACACCCCACACCCCACACCCCACTGAAAAAGCTCCGGCGTTCGATCGCCCGGATAGATGGTCGGGGATTTGGGTTAGGGTAGTAAAAGATACAGATTACTCACCCTTCCAGACCAAAAATTATGACGAACACCAGTAACCCGCTGCTTGCCGGTCAAGGATTACCGGCTTTTGACCAAATCCAACCCGGCCTGATTGTCCCTGGGATGACGCAACTTTTGCAGGAACTGGCCGGAGAATTAACCGATCTAGAAGCGCAGATTGCCCCCACTTGGGAAAAATTAGTCGAACCCCTCACCCGGATCGAAGAACGTTTAAGCTGGAGTTGGGGGATTATCGGTCATCTGATGGGGGTAAAAAATAGCCCAGAATTGCGTCAAGCTTACGAAACCGTACAACCGCAGGTAGTCGAGTTTATTAGCCGTTTAAGCCAAAGTAAACCCATTTATGAGGCATTCTCGTCCCTGCGTCAAGGGGAAAGCTGGGGGCAATTAGACGAGGCACAACAGCGCATTGTCGAAGCTTCCCTGCGGGATGCTCAATTGGCCGGGGTGGGATTAGCAGGGGAGAAAAAAGACAGATTTAACGCGATTCAACTGGAATTAGCGGAAATCACCACGAAATTTTCTAATAACATCCTCGATGCCACCAAAGCTTTTCAACTGAAACTAACAACCCCAGAAGATATCGCCGGTTTACCCCCTAGTCTCCTCAGTTTAGCCGCCCAAACCGCCCGCACCCAAGGAGAAACTAACGCCACCCCCGAAACCGGCACCTGGGTGATTACCCTCGATTTTCCCAGTTATTTCCCCTTTATGAAGTACAGCGATAATCGGGAATTGCGCGAAAAACTCTATAAAGCCTACGTTAGTCGGGCCGATCTGGGAGAATTGGATAATAATCCCTTAATTGATCGCATTTTGCAACTTCGTCAGGAACAGGCCCATCTTTTAGGTTATAGTACCTACGCCGAGGTCAGTCTTGCCAGGAAAATGGCCAATTCTGTGGATGAAATCGAGAAATTGCTTGACAATTTGCGCCAAGTCAGCTATGAAGCGGCAAAACAGGATTTAGAGGCCTTAAAAACTTTTGCGGGAACCGAGGATCTCAAGCATTGGGATATAGCCTATTGGTCAGAAAAACAGCGTCAGGCCAAGTTTAACTTTAGTGCCGAGGAATTACGCCCCTATTTCCCCCTACCACGGGTTTTAGAAGGCATATTTAGCCTCGCTAAACGGATTTTTGGGGTAGAAATTATCGCTGCCGACGGTAAAGCACCTATCTGGCATCCCGATGTGCGTTATTTCCAGATTAACGACGAAAAGGGCGAAAAAATCGCCTATTTCTACCTCGATGCCTACAGTCGTCCCGCCGAAAAACGCGGCGGCGCTTGGATGGATGTCTGTATCGGTCGCGCCAAAACTGGTGCCGAGGTGCGTTTACCTGTGGCTTATTTAATCTGCAATCAAACGCCTCCAGTGGACGGAAACCCCAGTTTAATGACCTTTGAGGAGGTAACTACCCTATTTCACGAATTTGGCCACGGTTTACAGCATATGTTAACCACTGTGGATTATTCTGGCGCAGCGGGTATTAATAACGTTGAGTGGGACGCGGTGGAATTGCCCAGTCAATTTATGGAAAATTGGTGTTATGATCGCCCTACTTTAATGAGTATGGCCAAACACTACGAAACCGGTGAAACTCTCCCCGAACATTACTACCAAAAACTGCTTCTAGCTAAGAATTATATGAGCGGTTCGGCTATGCTGCGTCAGTTACATTTGTCTTTAGTAGATTTGGAATTACACCATCGTTATCAACCCAATGGCGGCGAAACTCCTAAACAAGTCAGACAGCGTTTAGCGGCAACGACGACGATAATTCCTCCCCTACCAGAAGATGCTTTCTTGTGTTCTTTTGGGCATATTTTCGCCGGCGGTTATGCGGCGGGTTACTATAGTTATAAATGGGCAGAAGTTCTCAGCGCCGATGCTTTTGCCGCTTTCGAGGAAGTGGGACTAGATAACGAAGAAGCAGTGAAAGCGATCGGTCGTCGTTTTCGCGATACTGTTTTAGCTATGGGGGGAAGTTCTCATCCTATGAATGTTTTTAAAGCTTTCCGCGGTCGCGAACCTAGTACCGAGCCTCTCCTCCGTCATAGCGGCTTATAAAAGTAGTCAAACACTTTTCTTTGTGGTGCGTTACGGTAATATTTAGCTCTTGATTTTTTCCCTGAAAACAAGGGATTGTCTAACGCACCCTACTTGACTACTTAACATTTTTTCATAAATAGGCTCTCAAACTTGCTGTAAAAATAGAAATGATAAGTTACAATACTATTGTTCTATACATCACCAATCTAGCCTTTGATAAAATTTATGGAATCATCTACTCTACCGATTCATAATCCAGCCGAACGTTTATTAATTATCCTACAAAGATGTTCTCCAGACGAAACTGACGAATCAGTTCAAGCAGTTTTAGCAAGAGCAATGGAAGTGAAAAATGACACTGATTCTGTTCAGAAAGGGTTGATTCAATTACTACAGCTTATTTATCACATAGAAGATCAACTACAATATTTTCCTTCAAGAAAACAGTCTTCCTATAAAGAACTTATGAAACAAATTAAGGATGAATTAATTAGTGTATTTTCAAGACTTGAAATGTCTTGGTCAAATTCTTTCTTACAGCCATTAAACTCTCCTGACTGGTACGCTCTACATTGGCTTCCTTCTTGTGTAGAAGATTTTGAGGAAATATATTTAAGCAAAGAGGATTTGAACAGGTTAAGGGAAGAAATCTTAGGTTTAATTCAAATGATTGAAGATAGCAAAATTACGCAAGAGTTTAAACAATTTCTGCTGATTAAATTAAATGAAGTCCTAGAAGCTCTTAACAAATTTTACATCGTTGGCTATACTGGTCTTCGCAAGGAAATTTTGGCTACTCTGGCTGAGTTGAGAATTAATGAAGTCGAAGGCGAAGATAGAGAAACTAAGAAAAATGTATGGCAAAAATTACATGAATTTTTAACAAAAATAGTTCCAGAAAAAGCACAAAAGATTAATCCGTTAATTAGTCTCCCTGTCAATGTTTATAAGCTGGCAGAAATGATCACCAATCATAATATTTTGCCTCCAGGTAATTAACAAAAAAGGGTTGCTATCATATTTAAATCTTAGATTTTGGTGTGTTACGCTTCGCTAACACACCCTACTGTATATTTTTATTAAGAATCATCTGTCCCTTGTAACATTAACTCTTAATTCTTAACAAATTACCATAGATTCTCAGAGAAAAACTGATTATAATAAAGGGAACTGAACAGAACTGCTCGATCGATAGATAACTGATTAATTAAAGTTTTATTACTTTTGATGGCCTGGGATTAAGAGAAGTAAATTTATTCTCGATCGCCCCCTGAAAGTGAGAAGAAATAGTTTTAATAAACAAAGAGTTTTCCACTTGGCAAAAATCCTCTGGGGGCAATACACATGGAAGTTCTAACCGAGACAATTAACCCAACTTCGATCGAACGGGAACCGATCCATCTCTATAACCGAATTCAACCGCACGGGGTGCTTTTAGTTCTCAGCGAACCGGAGCTAAAAGTCAGCCAAACTAGCAGTAATAGCCGCAGTTTATTGGGTATTTCTCCGGGGGAAATTATCGGTAAAACCCTAGAGGAAATCTTCGATCCCTTTCAGATCGATCCTCTGAAATCAGCCATAGAAAATAACGATTTTGATGCTATCAATCCCTCCAAAATTTGGGCGCGGGTTAAAGGGGATGATTTTGCCGTCTTTGATGCTATTTTCCACCGTAACGCCGAACAAATGCTGATTTTAGAGTTAGAACCAGCTATTTCCTATGAAAACATTCCTTTCCTGAGATTCTATCACCTAGCCAAAACTTCGATCGATAAACTTGAAGCCACCCGTAGCCTGAAAGATTTCTGTAATATCATCGTTAAAGAAGTAAGAAAAATGACAGGATTCGATCGAGTTATGTTATACAAATTCGACGAAGAAGATAACGGTGATGTGATAGCAGAAGACAAAATAGAGCAACTAGAACCCTATCTCGGTTTACGTTATCCCGCTTCCGATATCCCTCTCCCGGCACGAAATTTATTAAGTGCTAATTGGATTCGACAGATTCCCGATGCTACCTCTGAACCCGTCGATTTAGTGCCTAGTCTTCACCCCGAAACCCAACAACCCTTAAATTTAACCCTGTCCAGTCTTAGAAGTGCTTCTCCCTGTCATTTAGAATATCTGCATAACATGGGAGTGGGAGCATCTCTAACCATTTCTCTGATTGAAAATAAACGTCTCTGGGGTATTATTGCCTGTCATCACCGCACCCCTAAATATGTACCCTACGAACTCCGTAAAGCTTGTGAGTTCTTAGGAAGAGTAATTTTCTCGGAAATATCGGCACGGGAAGAAACCGAGGATTATGACTATCGAGTGAAATTAACCTTTGTGCAATCGCAATTAATCGATTATATGGCGGAAGCTAATAACTTTATCGATGGATTAATTGCCCATAAACCTAATCTGCTCGATCTAACTAAAGCCACAGGAGCCGCTATTTGTTTAGGCGGCAATTATACCTTAATTGGAGTAACACCGAGCGAAGAAGAACTAAATTATCTGATTACTTGGCTAGAAAAAAACGTCCATGAAGATGTTTACTATACTAATTCCTTACCGCAAATTTATGCCGATGGGGGTAAGTTTAAAGACATTGCCAGTGGTTTACTAGCAATTCCCATTTCTAAACGTAATTATCTCCTCTGGTTTCGTCCAGAAGTAATTCAAACCGTGAACTGGGGTGGTGATCCGGGTAAAGCGATCGAAACGACTGCCATAGATGGTGATATTCGTCTCTGTCCGCGTAAATCTTTCTCCCTCTGGAAAGAAACTGTTCGTCTCAAATCTTTACCCTGGAAAGCAGTAGAAATTAACGCCGCACTAGAATTACGAAAAGCGATCGTCAATATCATCTTAAAACAAGCCGATGAATTGGCCCGTTTAGCGCGGGATTTGGAACTATCAAACGCCGAATTAAAAAAATTCGCCTACGTCGCTTCCCACGATTTACAGGAACCCCTCAATCAAGTCGCCAACTATGTGCAGTTGCTAGAAATGCGCTACACCGAAGAACTGGACGAAGATGCTAAAGAATTTATTACTTTTGCCGTCGAAGGTGTCAGCTTGATGCAAACATTAATAGATGATGTGCTGGCTTACTCAAAAGTGGATATGCAGGCGGTAGAGTTTAATACCATCGATGCTAATCTGGCACTGGAAAAAGCTCTCGCTAACCTGAAAGGGAGAATTCAAGAAAGTCAAGCTATAATCACCGTTGATCCTTTGCCAATTGTTATGGCAGATAAAACCCAGTTAATGCAATTGTTCCAAAATCTTATCGGTAATGCCATTAAATTCCGGGGAAAAGCAACTCCCACTATTCATATTGCTGCCCAACGTCAAGAGGAGGAATGGCTGTTCTCTGTCACCGATAATGGAATTGGTATCGATCCCCGATTTTCCGAACGCATTTTCGTGATTTTCCAACGACTGCACACCCGCGACGAGTACCCCGGCACAGGTATGGGTTTGGCGATTTGCAAGAAAATTATCGAGTGTCATCGCGGACGAATTTGGGTAGAATCCCAATTAGGTAAAGGAGCGGTTTTCTATTTTACAATTCCCCTAGGAGGTAACGAGCGTGAGCGCTGGCGAGGACGTGCCACACAAAATTATCTTATTAGTGGAGGACAGCAAAGCTGATATTCGCCTCATCCAAGAGGCATTAAAAACTAGCACCGTCCCGCACGAATTAGTTATCGTTAGGGATGGTGTCAACGCCATGGATTATCTGCGTCGAGAAGGGGAGTATCTCGATTCTCCCCGTCCTAATCTGATTCTTCTCGATCTGAATTTACCAAGAAAAGACGGACGGGAGGTATTAGCGGAAATAAAAAACGATCCCAGTTTAAAAAGAATTCCTGTGGTGGTTTTAACCACTTCTCGCAACGAGGAGGATATTTTTTATAGCTATGAACTGCACGTTAATTGTTATATAACCAAGTCACGCAATCTCAACGATTTGTTCAAAATTGTCAAAAATATCGAGGCTTTTTGGTTAGAAACCGCTACTTTACCCGGGGAGTGAATCATTATCAGTGATCAGTTATCAGTGATCAGTTATCAGTTATCAGGAGTCGGTCGTCAGGAGGCAGGAGGCAGGAGGCAGCTTTATTCTCCCCACACCCTACACCCTACACCCTACACCCCACACCCCACTTCCTAACCTCCGAAATCTCTTTAACTCTTGATTAAAAAATGGGACTCTCGCAGGATATAAAAGTTCTTTTAATCGAGGATAATTTAGCCGAAGCTCGATTATTAAAGGAAATTCTTAAGGGTAATGAAAAAAAAGAATTTCATCTGGTTAATGTCTCAAGATTATCCGAGGCTATTTCCCTGTTACAACAAACAAATTTTGATGTAATTTTATTAGATCTAACTTTACCAGATAGTCAGGGTTTGGAATCCTTAGCTCCCCTTTTGATTACGGCTCCGAAATTGCCGATCGTGGTTTTAACTAATACTAATGATGATAATTTAGCTTTGGCAGCACTGCGTCAGGGAGCGCAGGATTATTTAATTAAAAGAGAAGTAAGTTTAGAAATTTTAACTCGATCGCTATGTTATGCGATCGAACGAAAACAGATGGAGGAAGCTTTACGAGAATCGAACGAAGCTTTAAAAATGAGCGTGATTGAACGCACTAATCAACTGGAAAAAGCTCAGGAATTAAATCAGTTAAAAACTGAATTTGTTTCCATGTTATCCCACGATTTTCGCAATCCTTTAAATAAAATTTTACTCTCGGCTGGATTATTAGAAGAAAGTCGCGATCGGTTGACAAAAGATCAGCAAGTTAGCTATTTTCGCATGATTCGATCGGCCATTAAAGACATGGATCAATTGCTCACAGAAGTGTTATTAATTGGCCGGGCCGATTCTGGGAGATTATACTGTCAATTTGATCTGGTGGATTTGCTGGATTATTGTCAGAAATTGGTAGAATCTTTTACTGTTAAGCCGGAGCCGCAATTAGCAATTATTTTCCAAATTGAGGGCAGCTTAGAAAGAGGACTTTGGGATATAAATTTAATTAAACATATCTTGACAAATTTACTAGGAAATGCTCTCAAATATTCACCCCAAGGAAACCCCGTAGAATTTAAGATTATTGTCGAATCCGAGCAGGTAGTCTTTAAAATTGTCGATCGAGGAATTGGTATTCCCAGCAAAGATCAAGAACATTTATTTAAACCTTTTTATCGCGGTAGCAATGTCGATAATATTCAAGGAACGGGATTAGGATTAGCCATTGTCGGACGCTGTGTGGAAGCGCACAAAGGACAAATTCACTTGGAAAGTGAGGAAGGAAAAGGCACAAAGATCACGGTAATTTTACCGATTATTACCGACATTGAACACCTAAATTGAGATGAACGATAGGGTGGCACCACAATTTTTTTTCTGCTGCCCCTCTGCCCTAGGGTTGATTCATAGTAGGGTTGATTCATGAATCAACCCTACCTCTCCCCTCTCCCCACTCCCCTTCCATAGGATCGAGGATCACCCTGAGCGTTCATCCGATCGAGTGATTTTCGGGAAAAGTGTTAAAAAAGATTGCTGTTTGTAAAGACAACTGTTACCGTAGGTTCAAGAGTGCGCTTTGAAGGAGGAAAAATCCCATGCACCCTAACCTATCCATCTATCCCCCGATTGCTTCACTACTTATGTAGGGCATAGATGCACAAATCAAAGATTTCAGAAGCAAAACCAATAAATTTCTGTACTGTTGCTTAAAACAGGAGTTTGATCATGAAATTACAGGGAAAAACAGCCCTAGTCACGGGGGCATCCCGGGGCATTGGACGAGCGATCGCCTTAGAATTGGCCCGACAAGGTTTAAGCAGAATTGTGATTGTTGCCAGAGATCAAGAGCGATTAGAAAAACTAGCCAAAGAAATTGAGTCCCTAGGGGTCATTGCCACACCTTTAGCCCTAGATTTAACCGAAAATGACCTTGTTAGTCCTTCAATTATCCGCGTTTGGCAAGAATGCCGCGGCATCGATATCCTCGTTAACTGTGCCGGTATTGCCCATCAAACCCCCTTTCTACGCTCGCAATTTTCGCAAGTGCAAGCAGAAATATCTTTAAATCTGATGGCCCTGTACACGGTTACTCGCTTAATTGCCCGCCGGATGGCAATTCGGGGACAGGGAACGATTGTCAATGTTTCCAGCATGATGGGTAAAATTGCCGCTCCTAGCTTCGCTACCTACTCGGCCACCAAATTTGCCATTTTGGGTTTTAGTCAAGCTCTCAGGTCGGAATTACGGGAACACAACATCAAAGTTATCACCCTCTTACCCTCTTTAACCGATACGGATATGGTGCGAGAATTGCAGTTATTTCGATGGTTAAAACCGATGAGCGCCGAAGAAGTCGCCCAAACCCTAATTACCGGGTTAAATAGGGACAAAACGGAAATTGTCGTCGGTTGGCAAAGTCATCTAGCTCTTTGGTGTCAAAAATTGGCCCCGAAACTGCTCGAGAAAATTGTCGATTTAGCCTCTCCCTTACGTCAAGGCAAAGGAAAGCGAGGATGGCGAGAAGTGTTTAACTAGGGTTTAATTAGGGTCTGGTGAAAAAGTTTTTCCTGGGGGTAGGGTGTGGGGTGTGGGGTGTGGGGTGTGGGGTTTTACTCATTTTCATGTGGTCAATTACCTAATTTTCAGGAAAAAAGTCCAGGGATTTTCCCCCCAATCACTCCAAAGGTCGGCACTTTTTGAGGCAAAAAAAGTCTAAAAGCGTTATCCAACAAGGTTTTTAGATTTATTCAGCAAACCCTAATTAAATCCATCAGGGTGAGCCATGCTCACCCTAATCACCTTAACCGACAGGCAATTAAACGGCTGTCAGGGTTTTTTCTAGAAGTTGTCGGGGAGCTTGAAGCAAACCACGACAGTGGATTTCGGCAGAATTATTGGGACTTTCAATCAGTTTAACTTTATCCAATTCGGCTCCTAATTGGCGGATCCGTTCCCCTAATAGTTGAGCGATGTGTAAGGCAATATTTTCCGCGGTGGGAACCACTTCGGCAAAGTAGGGAATATCCTTATTTAAAAAAGTATGATCGAAGGGTTCTACTACCAATTCATCGATCGCTTTTTGTAAATCCCCTAGATCTACAATCATACCGGTGCGGGGATCGATTTCTCCCGCCACGGATACTTCTAGGTGATAATTATGACCATGACCGTTTACCCTGGCGCATTTGCCGTAGATTTCCGAGTTTTGTTCCAGGGTTAATTGCGGTAAAGCCAAACGATGAGCGGCACTAAAATGGGTTTTGATAGTTAAAGTTGCTTCCATATCTTTTCCTTGATATTCTGCCCACAATTCGGGGTGTTCAAATAGTTGAATTTTGACTAATGGTAAATAGGGTGCTAATCTTTGCCAGATAACTCTGGCGATATTTTCTGTGGTGGGTAGGGTTTGCTGAAATTCCGGCCAGACTTGATTGAGATAGGAGTAGTCTAATTGACTGGTTATCTCTCGTTTAATTACCTGTTTAACGGTGGAGAGATTCTCCACCATGCCATAAGGATTGAGTTCTTTGTATAGGGAGACATATAATTCGTAATTGTGACCATGACCGGGAAAACGGCTACCAAGACCAAAACGTCTTTGATTTTCGGCTTCGTCCCATTCTGGCAGATAATAGCGATGGCTGGCTGAAAACCGCGCTCGACGATTGATGATGCAATCCATAAATGTGGGCGATCGATGACTTTGTAAAGTTACGTTAAGAGTAACTTTTTCTAGCATAAACCAGTTTTGTCTCCTCCGGCTTGCGGACCGGAGAAAGTTATCCCTCAATTCCGGCAGAATGCGATCGCTGTGAGTCGATAAGTAGTCGTGCAAAATTAATTTCCTAGTCGAGACAGGAGACTCCGAGACAGGAGACAGGAGACGGGAGACGGGATACAGCTATTAGGGATCGGATTTGAGTTTTCAGTTCACTGTTTCCTCACATCAGAAGTCTGACGGAGTAGTGGCTTAGATGTGTAATTAATTTTGCTTAGTTACTTAGTGAGAAAATTTATCTTTGAGAAGGCAAAGGAATTGCTTTTTTACCACTAAAATAAACTTTCTAGCTTCTTCAATATTAATCATCACTTCCTCTAAAGTTTCCCCCTGAGTAATACAACCATCTAAATCTGGAATTAACGCGGTGTATCCGCTCTCTTCTTCGGGATAAATTGAAATCGGATATTTAAGAGATAAAAAGTATTCTAATATTGGTGTTCCATCGATAGGTCTAAATAGGTTTGACTAAATCGCCAACTTGAGCATTATCAAAAGGTTTTAATTCATCGGATTCTACCACTTCAGATTTATAACTCCTCAATCCCAAAGAAGAATTTTCTATTCTTTTTCTATAAGTTTTTTTCTGATCGGTTTCAATTATAGATATTTTATCTTGAACGAAAATAATTCTTCCCGTACCTCTTACTAATTCGAGAAACCCTAAAGATTCGCCAGTATGGGGATCTAATATTTCTTCGTCATCGATACGATAAACCATCATTCTTTGACCTTCTCGAATTCCGTTCTGTTCACCTCTATTCATTACTAATTTATAGTCGTCAATAACCTTAACGACAGTGGCAGGAAAAGTTCCTTTGGGGGATAAAAGGGGAGTTTCTGTGACGTTTTCCATATTTTCCTCTACAGGTTTAATTATTTTTTATAAATACTCGGTTTGACTTTGATTCTTTGAATAATTGTATCGTCGTTATTAGCTAATCCGTCTAAAACATTTTGATAGCCCGCTTCTGGCTGGTCGAGAACTGTCTGTATTTTTTGATCGCTTTGTACATTTTTAACAACCCCCTCACCGATTAATACTTCAAACCCATCTTCGTCCGTATAGTAAAACGATATCATTAGTTGAGCGGCAAATAAATTGGAGGCTTCGAGTAAGCATTGAATATTATTATTTGCGTCCTTTTGAACTCGTAGGATTTTCGGAATAATATTTTGCTTGACTCTTTGATATTCTTCTAGTGCCGTTTGTAACGCTGTAATTAGAGTTGCTATAACTAATATAGCTATCGTGATTATAACAAAAAGAACCACTAGAGGAATAGGTGTCTGCCCAGCAAATGCCCACGCAAGTAAACTAGCGACAAAACCCAGGAATCCCAGCACCAATGACTGAATTCCTAAAAAACTAGACCAAATTAACCCCCAAAAGTTATTTTTCATCTTTGTTCAAAACTCAAGAGACCGGTGATTAGCCAGTCTCTCAAGTCTTATCTATCTATTCTACTCGATTCCTTCGATACGGTCCTCCACTTCTTGATAAAGTTCCTGTAAGCGGTCTAAATTCTCTTGAGAAGTTTCCCAGTAACCGCGACCATTAACTTCTAACAGGGTTCCCACCATCTTGCGGAAAGAATTAGGATTGAGATTCATCAGACGCTGACACATTTCCTCATCTTGAATAAAAGTGGTGTTGACATCTTCATACACCCAATTATCCACCGCGTCAGCAGTTGCAGACCAACCCATCGTATTAACCAAACGCTTCGATAATTCTCGGACTCCTTCGTAACCGTGACTTAACATTCCCTCGTACCATTTGGGATTGAGTAACTTGGTGCGGGTATCCAAGCGCACGGTTTCCGATAAAGTACGCACCTGAGCATTAGCGGTGGTAGTATCAGCAATATAGGCCGCCGGTTTTTTGCCATCATCCCGTAAACTAGCGACAACTTTGGTGGGATCCGAGTCGAAATAGTGGGAAACATCGGTTAAACTAATCTCGCTAGAATCCAAGTTTTGGAAAGTTGCCTCCGCAGTTTTTAAAGATGCTTCAAACAACTGACGATTATCGGCCATCATCCCCGGATTATCGGAGTCGAAAGCAAAACCCTTGCGGTTGAGATACATATTCTGTAACTCTTTTTCGTCTTCCCAACTGCTATTTTCCACCGCAAGATTGATGTTAGAAGAATAGGAACCGGAAGCATTAGAAAAGATGCGGGTGGCTGCCTGTCGAACCGTTAAACCCATTTCTTTTGCTTGTTCCATAGCGTGTTTGCGGACATAATTCATCTCCATCGGTTCATTTGCCTCCGCAGCCATTTTTACGCCTTGGTCAAGCAAATTCATCTGATTGATAAATAAATCCCGGAAGACACCAGAACAGTTGACCACCACATCAATGCGCGGTCTTCCTAACTCCTCTAGGGGAATCAATTCCAGTTTATTCACCCGTCCCAAAGCATCGGGAAGAGGACGAACCCCCACCATCCAGAGAATTTGTGCTAGGGATTCCCCATAAGTTTTGATATTATCCGTTCCCCAGAGAACACAAGCGATGGTTTCGGGATATTTACCGCCATTATCCAGTTTTTGCCGTTCTAACAGACGATCCACCACGATTTTAGCCGATTTGACCGCCGCTAGGGTCG
This sequence comes from Microcystis sp. LE19-8.1F, assembly GCF_027531715.1. Lineage (NCBI taxonomy): Bacteria > Bacillati > Cyanobacteriota > Cyanophyceae > Chroococcales > Microcystaceae > Microcystis > Microcystis sp. LE19-8.1F. The sequence goes on from NZ_JAPZSO010000084.1 coordinate 45,161, forward strand.
GGATAGACTGGGGATCTAAAGCATGGATATTTTTACCCGTCGGTAAAACTCCGGGGTTGCGGATGGGGTCGCCACCAGGACCGGGAAGAACGTATTCCCCTTCCAATGCTTTTAATAGCGCCCCCAATTCATTATCGGCACAGACCTGTTCTAAACAGAATTCTAGGTATTCAAACAGGGGTTTTAACGCCACTGGATCAACTTGTGGATAACCCATCTCATGTAAAGTTTCCAGCCAAGGCGATCTTTTGCCTATATTCAAGAAATTCAGCTTAGAAAGCATCGATACCCGACCTTCTGGGTCAGTTTGGGACTTGACTAAAGCAGCAACAGCAGCGCGAGTCGCTAGGGTGATGTTTTGCAGTAATTCCACATCCTCCAGCACACCTCGATCGCTATTGCGATAAACTTCCTCTAGATCCCGGCCGATGCTGTTGGCAATAATCCGGGGTAAGGAAAGTAAATCGTCCTCTTCCCGGTCTAAACTGGCAATATTGACCAAAGTTGCCACCGCCTCTTCCGCCGAGGGGGGTTTCCCAATAACATGAAGTCCGCAGGGAAGCAAGCGCGATTCAATTTCCATCAGTTTACGATAGACGGAACCGACAATATTATCCCGTTCCTCTTGACTGAGATGGGCAGTGTCACCATCAGGTAAACTTATATCTTTGTCGAGATTGACCAATAAACATTTATCGACAATAGTATTGACAATTTGCACCCCACGCCCACTATCCTTCAGAGTTTGGTAGGAACCGATCAACTCGCTTAGTTCTTTTAACCCTTTGTAGAGTCCGGCATTTTCTGCGGGGGGAGTGAGATAGGAAATAGTTTCCGCATAACTGCGACGTTTAGCGATCGTCGCTTCGCTGGGGTTATTAGCGGCATAATAGTAGAGATTGGGAATCATCCCGATGAGGTTATCGGGGTAGCATTCCCCAGACATTCCCATCTGTTTCCCCGGCATAAATTCTAGAGAACCGTGGGTGCCAAAATGAAGAACCGCATCTGCTTTCCAGACTTGATTGAGATAGGTATAGTAGGCTGCAAAACCGTGGTGGGGACTAGCAGAACGAGAAAAGAGCAGACGCATGGGGTCCCCCTCATAACCGAAGGTGGGTTGAACCCCAATAAAAACATTACCGAACTCTTTGCCGTAGATTAACAGATTTTGTCCATCACTGTTGAGATGTCCAGGTGGTGGTCCCCAATTTTCCTCCAAACGGACGGAATAGGGGGTTAAACGCTCGTATTCAGGTACAGACATCCGATAGGCGATATTTAGCTCCGGACTATGGTACTGTGCTTGAGCATCATGGATTACCGCTTCCATCAGTTCTTTCGGAGATGCGGGTAAGTCCTGCAAGTCATAACCATTATTTTGTAACGCTTTCATCACCTCGTAGATAGAACCGAACACATCTAGATAGGCTGCAGTTCCCACATTCCCCTTATCGGGGGGGAAACTAAAGACGGTGATGGCGACTTTTTTATTGAGTTTCGGTTTCTTTCTTAAATTGGCCCATTTTAGCGCCCGTTGAGCGATCGCTTCCACCCGATCCTGTAAAGCGATCGCTTTACCCGTGGCCCCATCCCGGCCCGATAATATAATAGGTTCGATCGCACCGTCTAATTCCGGAATAGCAATCTGTAGCGCCACTTGAATCGGGTGTAACCCCAAATCGCTTTCTTCCCATTCCTGAGTGGTTTGAAAAACTAGCGGTAACGCGCACATATAGGGACGATTGAGACGTTTTAAGGATTCTATCGCTTTCGGATGATCTTGTCGCGCTGGACCTCCCACTAAAGCAAATCCCGTCAGCGAAATTACCGTATCAACAATAGCAACCGCTTCCACTCCTTTTAAGCTTTTATCCCAGAAGTATTCTTCTACCGGTTTAGAAAAATCTAATCCCCCAGCAAAAACAGGAAGAACTCGCGCACCCATAGACTCGAATTCCTGCACGAGAGCGACATAATGAGCGTCATCACCAGTAACGAGGTGAGTTCTCTGTAAAATTAAGCCAACACAGGGAGCTAAGGGGTCTTTCAGGTCATCAGCAATATCACTGCGGTTATTGTACCAAGCGAAGTATTCTTTGACATCCTCGAACATTTTCAGGGATAAAGGATGCCAGATACCCATATCTGGATAAACTACTGGTTCCTTATAAACTACACTGTCATCCTTGTTATCAAAGACGTACTTATCGGCCAACATTAACAGAAAATTCTCTAAATTTTCTGCGGAACCTCCCAGCCAATACTGGAAACTTAACATAAAGTTGCGTGCGTCCTGAGCTTTTTCCATGGGGAGGTATTTCAGGACTTGCGGTAAAGTTCGCAATAACTTTAACATCGCATCTTGGAAACCAGCGCCGGAGTTTTCCCTGCGCTTTTTCATAAAGTTAGCGATGACACTCTTAGACTGTCCCAATTGGGCCATGGAAAAGCTGCCCAACTTATTTAAGCGCATTACCTGGGGCATAGAGGGAAAGATGATCGCCGCGTCTAATTGATCCCGATGGGGACTGACAGCGGCCACAACTTTATCGGCTAAATCTTCGATAAAGATGAGAGATGCAATGAAAATATTAGCTTTGGCTACATCCTCCTGAAAATTGCGATAATTTTCCCCATCGCGCAGTTCTTCGATTAAATAACCACTAATTTCGATCGCTAGTTTCCGGTTGTTAGCGTTGATTTCCCTGACCGCACTACTCAGCGCACTTTGGTACTGAGGTTCTAGCACGACATAGACCACCTTGACCAGCGATCGACCATTCAACCCGTCGGGAACTATGTGACGAATGGTGGACTTGACGTGAGTGAACATATATGATGGTTCTCCTTATGATTGCTGAGTCTGGTTTTGAGGGATTTTCGTCATCAGATGACGATCGCCCTTTGTTTAAGGTATTTGGATATATATGTTTCTGTTTTGTATCAGAAAATGTCACCCAAGTGAGTATTTACTCTGGGTTTTGACACAATTCGATAAATATCTTGCCATATTTTGTAACAGATGGTAAAGAGCTTTTTGAGTAACTACTCAGGCTTTTCTTTACAAAAATTAATATTTAATCTATTGACTTTTAATTACAAAAGTGTTATTAATCAGCACCTCAGACGAGATGTCCCTGTTCAAACATGATCAGGGTTAGGATTCGAGATCATCTCATAGACATCTGCAAGTGCTATAACTCAATCAAGATGAGCTTTTTGTCCTTGTCCTAGACCTCTGGTAAAAATCAAAAATTGTTGTTAGGGTTAGGATTCAGTAGCCGGTAAGCTGTACTGGATTTAAACTGAGTAGGGGAAATTTTAGTACAAATGCTCGAACTGGCAACTCTGGCACTCTGGTGCAGTCTTAAGGAGTAATTTAGATAGTCAACAGCTTAATTATAGTGAGGAAATCAGGCAATAGTTTCAGAAAATTTGGCAAGTTTAGGTTAAAAAATCAAAAATGAAGTAAAGTTCTTAGAGTTTCGTTATGGTGGTAGAATTTGTTTATGGCTAAAAAGTTTTTATTTGATTCGATACATCTATGACCGAGTTATTTGCTAGTGCAGCGGGACGACATTTGCAAGATGCCAAAATTTTGCTGTCTAAAAAACGTTGGGACAATGCCATTTACCTAGCTGGTTATGTAGTAGAATGCGCTTTTAAGCTTTTAGTAGAACAGTATTTTAAAAATGATCAAAGAGCGGCTAAAAAATTCGGACATGATCTCGAGGAATTAGAAGGTAAAGCGAGGGAAAGATTAGGAATTCTCTATCCTATTTTAGAGCAACAGTTACCAGTTTCTCGCATCCGGGGAACTGTCCTAGGGCAAAATCACCCAGAAAGAAGATATTATCAATCTGGATATTGGACTGAAGATCAGGCTAACTCGGCCGTTGAATGTGCTGAAGAAATTTATCGAGATATTATTCCCAGATTAGTGCTAAACGGTTATATTTCTAGTAAGGATATTTAAGATTCTGATGATTAGTTTTAGTGAAACTTTTACTAGAGTAAGGGAATGCTTTCAGGATTCCAGTCTTGGTTCTCTTGTAGCCAAACTAGAATCCGTGACTATTATTCGTGATGTTGAGGGAAAAATTCGCTTATTTCTAGAGTTAAAACAGGAAAACAACATAGAATCAAACGAAGAAAACCATCTATCTACACTCCTGTCTGAAAAACTTGAGTATTACTATGGCCATGATATTTGGTGGCCAAAAGGAGAAGGAGATGCTTATAAAGCCCTGATTGATCTTATCATAGCTGAAAGAGTTCAGGCACCTTGGTTCGATGAATCGGCAAGCTTGAAATGGTATATTCTAGAACGTCATCTGGCTAAACAAGCATGGACAGAGAATAAAATTGGGCAGCAATTGCCCTGGGATTTTGAAAAAGTTGAAAAAGGATATAAACCAGCTATTGTCTCCTTTTTTTCCTTCAAAGGAGGAGTTGGTCGCACCACTACTATTGCCGCTACTGCCTTAACTTTAGCGCGGAATGGTCATCGAGTCGCTATAGTTGATCTTGATTTAGAAGCTCCCGGTCTGGCCACAATTTTTTCTGAGGATTTTGCCGATAATTCTGGTGTCATGGACTATTTGCTAGAAAAGAAAGTTCAAAAAGACAAATGGAAACTGAGTTTAAAAACTATTACTGACTTGTATTTGTTAGGAGATGAAGGTGAAATATTAAAATTGCTACCAGCAGGAAATGTGGATCAAGATTATTTAGAAAAATTGGCTCGTTTAGACTTTCAAAATATTGTCAATGGTCAACTACAAGGCATTTTAAAACAAATGCTAGAAGAAATAGAAAGGTTAAGCAGACCACTGGATTTTATTCTCATGGATGCAAGAGCAGGTTTTCATGATATTGGTGGTTTAGCTATTACTTATTTTTCCCATGCAGTGGTTATTTTTGGTACGGAATCTCGACAAAGTTGGGCAGGATTAACCCAAGTTATCCAACATTTAGCCCTATCTAACCCTGAGGATCCTTTACCATTAATTTTAGTTCATGCTCTCGCTCCATCTTTAGGAACAGTTGGCCGAGAAATAGAGTTACGAAAGTTTCGAGAAACCGCCTATACAATTTTCCAAGAAAAGTATGATAATTATACTGGTGAATCATTTGTCCCGATAATTGTCCCTTACGATAATAGTCTGCGGGGGGATATTGCCCTCTTGAATCGTGACTCAACTCCAGAAGAAAAAGAGAGATTAGCAAATCTCGTGAAAGTTATGACCGATTCTCCTTATCAAAATATTGCTGAAAAGCTTTGTCAATTATTTGGACGTGATGTGATTATAAACAATCGGTAAAAAATTATGGCTGAATTCGATAAAAAAAAGTTACTGGAATTAATGAGAGAAATTGCTCCTGGAAAAGCAGCAGCCGAACAGGAAAGTGATAATGAAGAAGTATTTCTCAAAAATTTCTTGCCTGTGGTTGATTATAAACGGGCATTGGAACCAAGCATTTTATTAATTCAAGGTGGTCGGGGTGTGGGTAAAACAGAATTATTTCGTTTACTAGCCATTCCTTCTGGACGAGAAGCTTTAGTTAATAGTTTAAATATTCGAGGTCTTGCTCCTTTAAATCAGACCAGATGGATGGCAGGATTTGGTCGCACTCTCAAAACTGAAAAACGATTTCCGATACCAGAAATTATAGAAGAAGAAATGCAAAACGCTACTAATCTTGAATGGCGTAGTTTCTGGTTAGGATTGATTTTAGGTGTCATTTTACAGGAAAAAGAATCTGATATTGCCAGCATTATAGGTCAAGAATTAGATTCAAATATTACTACTATTCTTCAAAATAGGTTATCGCTTTTATCAGAATGGAGAATTTTAGTTAAAGATAATTTTGAACATCTAAATTATGTTCTTGACAAATTAGACGAACGATTAATTACTTCTGACCACTGGCTATTTATTACTTATGATGAATTAGATCGGTTATTGACTACTTATAATGCTCTAGCTAATCCGATTAGAGAATTATTAGCTTTTTGGCTCGATCGCTCTCGTCGTTGGGAGAGAATTCGACCAAAAATATTTCTTCGTACCGACCTATTTAGAGAGGAATTTTTGGGATTTCCTGATGCTTCTAAATTACAATCCCATCGGCTAGAATGGCGACCTTCTTGGCTCTATCAACTCTGGATTAAACGGTTAGCTAATTCGGCTCAAGAAATGAGAGACTATTTACAGATTATCCCTAATTTAATTTATGAAAGCTCAACCCAACTAGGATGGAATGTTAGAAGTGATGAACAATTATTTCAAGAATTAATCGAAATAATGATCGGTAAATATATGGGAGCTAGTCCTAAAAAAGGCATTACCTACCGATGGATACCTAATCATCTTCAGGATGCTGGGGGTAGAATTGCTCCTCGCTCTTTTCTAAAATTATTCGACAAAGCGGCAGCCAAAAGATTAGAACATTTTGAAAGTTTTGAACAACTGACCGAGCTATACCTTCTACAACCCTCTGATCTCCAGAGTGCTTTAATGGATACTTCAGAGGATAGAATTAAAGAATTAGCACAGGAAGAATATCCTTGGTTAGAATCTCTAAAAACTAAGTTAAAAGGGTTAGAAGCTCCTATATTAAAAGAAACTTTTTTAGAGGCTGTGCGCTCAACTCACTGGAGTCCTGAAAAACAACCTCCTGTTAAGGAACCTGAAGAAATTATGCAATATCTAATACAATTGGGTGTGGTGGAAAGTCTCCTCGATGGTCGAATTAATATACCTGAAATTTATCTATATGGGTTTCAAGTTAAACGTCGTGGTGGGGTTAAACGTCCTCAATAACTTGAGGATATCGACAATAATTTTATGTAGAATAAATAGTAAAATACATGAAGCAATAATAACTAACATTGGCAGATTTTAACAGTTGATAACTCCGATAGTTAATGTGTATTAGTCGGTGATAAACCCTTATTATTTTCAGTAATCGATCGAAAATGTTTTTTAATTGGATAACTTTACCCTATTTATTAATTAATCCTGTTTTAATTCCCTTGAGTATAGCTCGATCGGAAACTATTCTTGCTCAAGAAGTCAGCGATCCTAATTATCAAAAACTGGTGCAGTACGCCCAAAATACACAACTCGATCGCTTACCCATGGCCGATATAATCCAGAATATCGCCGCTCAATTTTTAGGAGCAAAATATCAAGCAGGATTACTCGATCGCTCGGCAACAGAAAAATTATTTATCTCTTTAAAAGAGTTTGATTGTGTCCTCTTTGTGGAAACAGTTCTCGCTTTGAGTCACAATTTTGCTTTAAAAAATTATCAGTATTCTGCTTTTAGTCAACAGGTTTTAAATCAGCGTTATCGCCACGGTATTCTCGACGGTTATTGTAGTCGTCTTCACTACTTTTCCGATTGGATTAATGACAACCAAAAACGAGGCAATCTAGAAAATCTTACTCACAAATTAGGAGGAATTACTCTTGACAAAAAGCTCAACTTTATCAGCAAAAACCGCCATCTATATCCCCAGTTAAAAACTCAAAGTAATTACGATTGTATTCAACAGTTAGAACGGCAATTAGAAAGCTTATCCTTAACCTATATTCCCACCGCTAAGATTAAAGATATTTATCCACAACTGCAAGCTGGCGATATTATCGGTGTCGTGACTAATATCCCTGGTTTAGATACCACCCATACCGGTCTAGTTTATCGCTTTGCCGATGGCAAAATTGGCTTAATTCATGCCTCTCCTGCTGGTCAAGTTACCATTGCTAAAGACCTAGAAAAATATATCACTAAAGTGGACAAAGCCATCGGTATTTTTGTCGTTCGTTCCCTTGATCCAAGAAATAATTAACCCTGAATTGCTTTAGCTAATTGAATGTGCAGTTTATGACTAGCTTTAAAAGCCATGTAATGAGCGGTGGGAATGTTTCCCAGTAAACTTAAATCACCAATTAAGTCCAATAATTTATGTCTTGCTGGCTCATTATCAAAGCGTAAAGGAGGATTTAACCATTGATTTTGATCGCAGACTAAAGCATTTTCTAAACTGCCTCCTTTAATTAAACCAGCCTTTTGCAGATACTCAATTTGATCGGCAAAACCGAAAGTACGGGCATCTGCGATCGCATCTCGAAAACTTTCTTGATCAGGACTCCAACTATACCATTGATTACCGATCGGTTTATAGGTAAAATCGATCCCGTAGGTAAAACGTAATTCAGGGGAAGGAATCGCCGCCACAAAAGCATCTCCTTCGTACAACCAAATCGGTTGAGAAATAGTTAAATCCGATCGAGAAAAAGAGTTATCTAAACCGGCATTTTCGATCGCTTCTACCCAGATTTTGGCCGAACCATCGAGGAGGGGAATTTCCGCACCATCCACCTCAATGCGAGCATCCTCTACCCCCAAAGCGGTTAAGGCTGCTAATAAATGCTCAACGGTTCTAACCTTGGCTTCTCCTTGTCCCAATTCCGTTGATAAAGTCGTTTGGTAAACCGAAGAAACTAGAGCGGGAATAATCGGTTGATTGGTTAAATCTCTGCGGACAAAATAACGTCCTTCTCCGGGATTGGCCCCACAGACGCGCACCCGTGTTATTTCCCCCGAATGCAGGCCAATTCCCGATAATTCAAATTGTTTAGGGATAGTAGAAACCATAATTATTAAGTAATAAAGCTTTTATCAGTGAACAGCAAAAAGAACTAAATTTATCGATAACTGATAACTGATAACTGATAACTGATAACTGATAACTGATAACTGATAACTGATAACTGATAACTGATTAGAATCGTTCCCCGATCCCGAAATGGAGACGAGAACCACCATCGACATTAAAACCGAAGTCAACCCGAATTTGGCCGACGGGAGATTGTACCCGAACACCCAAACCGTAACCGAGACCGGTACCGGGTAAATCCCGGACAATCCCTGGTTGACCAGGGACATCCCCTTGGGAACCAACAGTAGTGCCGAAATCGACAAATAAAGCCCCCCCGATAATGGCGACAATGGGAAAACGATATTCGGCCGTCGCTTGGAAATAACTGCGACCGCTACCCACTTCTCCCTCGGCGTAACCCCGTACAGAGTTACTACCCCCAACGATAAAAGCATCGTAGGGGGGTAAATCGCCTAATACTGTCCCTGCTTGCACATTAAAAGCGAGGGATTGCTGACCTTTAAAAATATCGGTTTCAAAGAGATTAAAGGAATTAATCAACCGAACGGGGATAAAGTAACTGTAACTACCCCGAACACGAGTGCCGAAAATACTGCCAGAACCGACCGGAATAGTTTGTTCTAAACCTAGACGCAGGAAAGAACCACTGGTGGGTTGCAGGGGATTGTCGCGAAAATCTTGAATAGCGCCAATATTTAGGGAAAGTAGATCATCGATCCCAGAGGAACTAAAAGCCAGTTGTTGACTGCCAAAACCATTGAGAGGTGCAGACAGAGGGGAGATGTCACCATTGGCATTTTGCACCTGTACCTGTTGATAGTTAAAGCCTAGGGAAACCACCCATTTTGGTTTCGTAAACACATCAGGGGCCAAAGGACGGACAAAAGTAATACCGCCACCCGTCCGGACGATACGGGGACTATCATTATCGTTAAGAGTCCGAATTGAGGAATTTTCCCCATCATAAACCAGAGAAATCGACTGTCGCCGGAAAACGTTGACCGTGTAGGAAGTGCGGAAATTATCCTTGGCAATCCAAGGATCGGAAAAACTCAGATCAAATAACAATTCCCGTTCCCCTAACTGGACTTCTGCCCCTAAAGTTTGGTTATTACCGCCAAAATTGCGCTGTTGATAGCTAACAGTCCCGAATAAGCCCGCATTCGAGCTAATACCACCCCCAGCGGCCAGGGAACCGGTATTACCTTCCACCACATCGACGTTAACGACCACCTCCCTTGGGTCGCTGCCAGGGGAAAAAGACAGACGCACATCCTCGAATAAACCGAGACCGAAAACACGCTGTAAATCCTGTTGGGCTGTATTGCGGTTAAAAATATCCCCCGCTTTTAGGCGCATTTCCCTAGTAATGATAAATTCTCTGGTTTTACCCTTGACCGGTTCCTGTTCGACGTTAAAGTAGCGTACTTGAATTTTTTCGATTAAACCTTCGGAAATGACCAGAATCACCCTACCATCGGGAGTGACTTGCGGCGCACCGATCACCTGGGCCAGATCATAGCCGTTTTTGCTGTACCAGTCATTGATTTTTTTGACCCCCGCCTGTAATTCCCGCAAATTCAGGGTTTTGCCGTATTGACTGGCGAAAATTTCCTCGACCACCCCGGCAGGTAAAATCGATTTGTCCACGGTTTCTGGGGCGATTTGAATCTGTACACCCTGAAAAACGGGGTTAGGTTGCACCTCGAAGGTGACTCGCACCCCTAGGGGCGTATCTTGAGGAACTGCCCGCACATCGGCAAAAAAGCCCGTGGCAAAAACGGCGTTAATATCTTCTTGTAGTTGCGATCGAGTCGTGCTGCGTCCGGGTCGGGTACGAATGGTATTATAAACTAGATTTTCTAATTCTCGATCAGCCCCCTGTACTACCACTTCAGCCACCAAGACCCGCGACTCCTCGGCCTGCGCTGGTGGGGGTGTTGTGGGAGTTTCTGGAGGGGTTGGGGTTTCCGGCGGCGGTAGCACGGGTGGAGTAGTTTCTCCCGTCGCGGGAGGCGACTGTACTAGCTGCTCGACCCGGGGAAAAACCGTCTCTGGGGGTTCTTCTTCGGCCATTACCGTCCCGTGAAATAATCCGAAAATAGCCAGCAGCAAGGCCAGCGAGGAATATCGCCTCGAAAAATTGAGATTTTTAAGCACTTCCACACACCCAGTAACACCATTATGGTTTTGTTTGTTTTCTCTGCCCGAGAAATTTAACGAACGTTAAAACTCTAGCAGATCGCTTACTCTCAGTAAATCCCAGCTTGACCAGTGACTAAAGAGACACTGCCTCAGGTCTGATACTGGTCAGCCGTTAGCATTAAGTTTTTATCTTGCCATATCTTAGCTTTTTTCGGTTTGGCTCTATCCCCACTTCACCCTCTAGGATTATTGCCACCTCGGTTGGTGAACAATTAATTACGCTAGCGCCGACATCAACCTTTCTTTTGTAATAACTGTACCAGCTGCGAGACCTGTTGGCGATTGAACATTTGCAGCAGGGTACTAGCTACTAATTCCGGTTCCAGGGGGATCAGGATTTGTGGTAATTTGGCGGTGGCTAATAATTGCAATTCTTGACTGACGGTGATTTCTTCCCCGCGACCCCATTCTAATAAATCATTAGCTTGTTTTAATTCTTTAATAATAACCGGGGCGAGAGTACGATAGGAATGTTTGGGGTTAGCCAGGGCTGATTGGGCATTTTTAACTAAATATTGCCATTTTGGCTGTTCTGAAGCCAATTGAAGAGATAAAGTTAATTTTTGTAATTGCTGACGGGAAGCACTGGTTTCTTCCTGTTTGAACAGTTGTAACATCTGTTTGAGGATATCTCTGACGCGGATGGAGATAGAAGAGGCTGCCGCCATAGCTGGGTTAGATTTTCCTTGGCCGAGAAGATAGTTAAGATGGGCCTGTAATTCGGCAAAAGTCGGTTCACCTTTTTTAACGATAGCGTTAGCTTCCTCGGCTTGCAAACCTAAGGGACTCTGCAGCTTATTGATCAATATCTTAAGCAGATCATAACCCTTGAGGAACAAAGATTCTAATTTTTGATCGACTTGTATGGGATTTTCTTTCAGTATTTTAAAAGCATCCTCAAGACGGTGAGCAGTTTTTTGGATACTGCTATAACCTAATATGGCCGCCCCCCCCTTGATGGAATGGGCGGCACGAAACATCTCGTTAATCTGTTCAGTGTCGTTCACGAGATTGCCTAAGTCTAAAATCCCCCGCTCCAAAGTTTGCAGGTGTTCTTTTGCTTCTTCGATGAATATACCGAGAATTTTCCGAGCGTTAGCGTAGTCCAAGGTCTTATCCCCCTTATCAAGATGCTGTCCAATCCTAGATTGCCCAGTTTTTCAGGAAATATATCAGTTATTAGGCAATGGCTAGGAAAACTGGCCCAGACGGACACAAGCTAAGTTCAAAAGCCTGCCCACAAAAGTTCTCAGCTTCTCTTGCTCAAAATAGATCGAGCAACGGCAGGCAAAAAGCTAAGGAAAGAATCGGGGATGGGAGCAAGCTGACTAGAAATTATTATTGATCCGTGGCAGCTAGTCAACAACTGAGGTAATTAGAGTTAGATGGACTGATTCACTGAGAAGTTTATCCAGAAATTCCTCCTAAAGTTGCATATTCTTTAACCGCTTTCGGAGAAACCCTGAAACCGATTATTCTGCCAATGCACCAATTAGGAATTGAGAAAAATGCCAGACTTTAAGGTTTTAAATTTCCTCCTCGAATAAACCAAGTAATTGTGGCACTGGTAAAAGCAGTGATAGCGACAATAGCTATTTGTTTCCAGTTTTTTAATTCCCCAACTTTCTCGATTAAATCGGGATTTTTTTGGGGTTAATACTGCTTGGGATTGAATTGTTCCTTCAATTTTAGCCGTGATAATTTTGATTTGCGTGATTTCTTTCTGTAGGTTAATAAATTGCTGGTTATTTTCTTCTCTCAGGCTTTCTAGTTGTTGGCGATTATCTTCCTTTAGCGCGTCAATTTGCTCGCGGGTTTCTTCTCGCAGGGAAATCATTTGCTTGCGGGTTTCTTCTCGCATTGCCGAGAGTAAGTCTTTCAATTCTTGAATATCATTGCTAGTAACAGTAGTCATACAATTAACCCCAAGAGAATCTATTTAACCAGCACTCTTTAATTCTATTATACTTCACCTATGCTAAAAAGGGAAAATTCATCAAATTTAATTACCTCGGAGTCAGGATAGCGAGTATCAAAACGATAACTGCTCACGGTTCCTTTTTCTGTATCTAAAATGCTAAAAACCGTTACATCATTACTGGCAATATAGGGTAAAGGTTGATTAACCCAATCCACTAGAGGAGCAATATTCGGGATAATTGCTTCTAATCCATTGGGATTACCGATGGCCGCATAATTTCTATCGAGAGGTACAGGACGTTTTTTATCCCCTAAATGAGCGCCATAACTATTACCAACGTTAGAAGATTCGAGAAAATTCATACCGTTAGGACTAAGAAAACGATTCCATAAATGAGAATGACCATAAAAAACCAAATTAACCTTGGCTGATGCTAATAAAGGAATTAGATCACGAATAATATAATCATTTTCTTGGGGATAATCATAACGTACTGATCTAACTTTTTCCGTGGCATCCCGTTGAATTGTCGGCACGGGATCGGTGTAGGGTGGAACGATATTGACCCCTAGGCTATGGGGAGGATGATGAAACATAACTACTTTATATTTAGCCTCTTGAAATTCTCGACTATTTAACTCTTTTTCTAACCATTGATATTGAGGACTATCCTGAGCAATTGGCTCAAAAATATGCTGACCATAACCCCAGCGTTCCGGTCTATCTAAATCTATTTGATTTTCGTAATATCTTCCCCTTGCACTGGCTTCTAAATTGGGATTTCTCCAGATATTAGTAACATATAAAACTACTAAACGAACATCGCCAAAGGTGAGAGAATAATATTTATTTTGAGGCAAAGAAAAAATTTCTTCGTAGGTTTCTGTGTTGAAAGCATGATTTTTTAACCAGTTTTCATTAATTGCTGCTGTATCCTCTGCTAGTTGTTTAGCGATCAACTGAGGAATAGCATCTTCAAACTGTTCATTTAAACCTGTAGAATTAGAAAATCTGCCCATAACTTCATGATTACCAATAGCAGGAAATAAGGGCGCATTTTGAATAATTTCTCCCCCCTTATAAATAGTCTGAATACCATTCTTTGTCAGAGTATAATTAGCACGACCTTGTAAACAGGGAAAGAATGCCCCACCGCGACTATCATCAAACCATTCGGAAGCTCGATCGGGTATATTAACTAAATCTCCTGCTAAAAAAACTGCATCCACATGTCCAATAGTTTCGCTAACTTTTTGCAAATTAGCGGCAGTCATGGGCATTAATTGATGATCGGAAGTGAGCAGAATTTTGAGATTAGTTCCTTTTTTTGGTCTTGGTGTAAGGGTATAAATATCACTTCTAATCGCTGTATTTTCCTGAAAACTGGTGACTTGATAGGGAATCCTTTCCCCAGGATTTAAATCAGTAATTTCGGCCTGATGTCGCCAGATTTCTCGCTCGCTTAAAGATTGATAAGCTTCAAGGGTTCTCGATTTGGCATCTTCTCTAACTCTAGTTAATTTGCTAGTACGAGCGAGGGCAATTTTCTCTAGTTTTTCCCCGTAGCGCACCTGATGACCAGTGCCAAAAAATTCCGTAAACCAAACCACTTGTATTGATGTTTCGGTGGGTAATTGTAAAAAAGGTTCGGTTAAAAGTTGATTCTTGTTCATTGTCGCTAAAAGATAACTGCTGTACTGCATTTAAACAGTCCTGACGAGTAATTGAGATAGTTCCCAGCTTAACTGGCAATAACTAGCAGATTCGCCATTTTATCGGCTAATGTAAAACCTTAGACTCTAACTGCTGCTGTTGCCAGAGATTTTGATAGACCCCAGGTATTGCGATTAACTCCTCGTGGGTTCCCATCTGGACAATTTCTCCGCGATCCATGACAAAAATGCGATCGGCAGTGGCAGCGGCCGATAATTGATGGGAGATAAAAATCACGGTTTTTTGGCTTTCTTGTCTGAGATTTTCCAAAATAGCCGTGGCTGTTTGATTATCGACGCTAGATAGGGCATCATCGAGGATTAAAATCGGCGCTTGGATGGCTAAAGCGCGCGCTAAAGAGGCCCGTTGACGTTGACCCCCGGAAAGAGTAATCCCACGTTCTCCCACTAAAGTTCCGTATTTTTGCGGGAAATTCTCGATTTCCTCCTCAATTCTCGCTTGTTTGGCCGCCGATGCCACTGCCGGAAAATTCAGCAGCGGATCGCCGTAACGGATATTATCTTCAATGGTGGTACTAAATAAAAAACTTTCTTGGGGAACATAAGCGATCGCTTTTCGTAGATCTTCAAGGGCAATTCGAGTGACATCTTGATCATCAATAAATAACTGTCCCTCGGCAATATCCAAAAGACGGGGAATAGCGTTAGCAAGGGTAGATTTTCCTGATCCGATCGCACCGACGACCGCTACCGTTTCTCCCGGATTAATGGTAAAAGAAAGAGATTTTAAGGCTGGTTCCTTAGCATCAGGATAGAAAAAAGTCAAGGCTTTGGCGGTAATTTTTCCTTGAATATTTTTTAGGTGAATACAATCGGCATTGTCTTTAATTTTAGCCTCAGCTAACAGGATAGTTTCTAGGCGATCGATACTCACTTCTCCCTGTTGGTAGGCCGTAATAGTGAAACCTAATAAAGCAGTGGGAAAAACTAATCTTTCCGCCAAAATTAACAGAGCAATAAAGTCCCCAATGGTGATATTATCCGATATAATTTGTCTAGTACCGAGGGCAAGCAACGCCAATAAACTCACATAGGATAAAGCTTCAATCAGGGGAAAAAGAAAATTACGAGTCTGGACTAAATCTAAATTAGCCTGTAATAATTTGCGATTTCTTTGTTTAAATGCTAGGCGCTCGTTACCTTCTTGGGCATAGATTTTAATCAGAGTAATACCACTCATATCCTCTTGAATTAAATCGCTCAGATGCGAGAGTTTTTCTTGTACTTTTTTCTGTTGCCGCTGCAGACGACCACTAAATAACTGCACAGCAATTAACATCAAAGGATAGACAGAAATAGCGGCGATTGAAAGGGGAATATGAATCGCTAACATTACGGGCAAAGTTAACCCATAGGCAAAAAAAGTATTGGCTAAACTGAGTAAAGCAAAACCCACCAGACGACGCACATTATCCACATCGCTAGTGGCACGGTTGATTAAATCTCCTGAAGTTTGCCGAGAAAAATAGGCAGGTTCAAGGGTTAATAAATGCTGAAAGATTTTTTGTTTAAGATCGAACTCTACCTGACGACCGATCCCGAATAATAACACTCTAGATATCATGCGGATAAACCACATAATCGAGGCTAAAGCGACAATTAAAGTCAGATAATAAATGATTTTTTGGAAATCAAAGGATTTACTCAAATCATCGATGCTATCCCGGATTAAAAGCGGTATGTAAACACCCAAAAGATTAACAATAAGCAAAGCAACTACCCCCCCAGTTACTATTTGCAAATGGGGACGTAGATAATTTGCTAGTTTTTTAATGCGAGAATAAGCCATATTCAGTTATCAGTTATCGGTAAGCAGTTAGAACAGGGAACAGGTAAAAGGGGGAATAGCCCCCCAAGATTTTATTTTTTCTCCTTGTCCTGATTTGGTGGCGGTTTAACATTAGAACCACCCTGGGGCGGTTTACCGGGTGGTTTATCAATTTTAGGTTGATAGCCGTGCTTAAATTTATCATATCGTCTTTCTTGTTTGTCCGACATTTAAGTTATCTCTGTTTGATCCTGCTAAAATTCAATATAGCGAATTTCCTCTGCATTAATCAAAATAAGCTGCCCGCGCATCTAAATTAGTCTAGGTCGATAAGGGAACACCAGAACACCGGAACACTGGAACAGTAAGGGTTATCTGCTTTTTAGCTAACTTAATAATGCCCAGTTTAAATTCGTCTTAGCTTATCTTCAATAGTTAAAACTACCCCTTCTAATTCGGCGACTTCATCTAATAAAAGGGAAGCATCGATCGATAATAATATTCTTTTGTCCTTGGCAAGTTCCAAAGCATAACAGAGATTGTCTCAAGCTGGTAGCATCGCTAATACTTGCGGGGATTTTTCAGTAATCGGTAAATAGTAACCAGTAATCATTGAACTGCAAACTCAAATCCGATAACTGAGTCAAGATAGCTAAAAATCCCCATCGCCCTACCATGCGTTTCAGACAAATTTTTATGCTTTTATTACATGGCTGGCAATATTTTGTAACAATCTATACGAATTTTCCCGTTGAAGACTGTAAATTTAAGTTAATTGCTTCGGTGATAACCCTGAAATAAACTGATCTTTCTAGCCCAGATGACTAAAAACCGACTCTATACATCGAATCCTCAAAACTGTTATGCTTCCGGAAAAAATCTCTTAGACAAAAACTATTGCTAAATCTCCCTAGATGGAGAAGCAAAAGCGATCGAGAGATACAAATAATTAAAGCACCCTTACTGAATCAACAGTTACTTGCAAGAAATTTTCTCGGTTATCACCGCAGTCAGTTAGGGTAAATAATGAGAATTTTTCACCGTTTCATCACCTTTGTTTAGTTTCTAATCACGATTTTTTAGTCCATGAGTAAACTTTCCAGACGTAGATTTATCTTCACTGCCGGGGCAACTGCCGTAGGAACAGCAATTCTCCACGGTTGCGCCACTCCCAATAATACCGCGACCAGTCCCTCCCCGGCCGGCAGTCCTGCAGCTTCCCCCGTTGCCAGTGGAGAAACTCCCGAAGTCACCACCGCTAAACTAGGTTTTATTGCCCTCACCGACGCTGCCCCCTTAATTATCGCCAAAGAAAAAGGTTTATTCGCTAAACACGGGATGCCCGATGTGCAAGTGATGAAACAAGCCTCCTGGGCGGCAACCCGGGATAACCTCGAATTAGGTTCGGCGGGTAACGGTATCGATGGGGCGCATATTTTATCCCCCATACCCTACCTAATGACCTTGGGCAAAATCACCAAACAGCCCGTACCAATGTATATTCTGGCGCGTTTGAATACCAACGGTCAAGCGATTTCCATTTCTAATGAATACATGGATCTAAAAGTTGCCCTCGATAGCGGTGTACTGAAAGAATCCTTCGCTAAAGCTAAATCTGCGGGCAAAGAAGTTAAAGCCGCCGTAACTTTCCCCGGTGGTACTCACGATCTCTGGATGCGCTATTGGTTAGCCGCCGGCGGCATCGATCCGAATAAAGATCTATCCCTAATTGTTGTTCCTCCACCACAAATGGTGGCTAACATGAAAGTCGGCACGATGCAAGCTTTCTGTGTGGGGGAACCTTGGAACGCCCAATTAGTTAACAAAAAACTCGGTTATTCAGCCCTGATTACTGGGGAATTGTGGAAGGATCACCCCGAAAAAGCCTTCGCTTTACGCGCCGATTGGGTGGATAAAAATCCCAAAGCGGCAAAAGCTTTAACTATGGCTGTTCTAGAAGCGCAGCAATGGTGCAATGATCCCGCTAATGTTAAGGAAATGTGCGAGATTATTTCAGGACGGGAATGGCTGAAAATTGACCCCGCCGATATCTTGGGCAGAATGCAGGGTAATATCGATTTCGGTGATGGTCGCAAAATCGAAAATAGCCCCGTAGCCATGAAATTCTGGGCTGATAACGCTTCCTATCCCTACAAGAGTCATGATACTTGGTTTGTGACTGAAGACATCCGTTGGGGCTATATTCCCGCCGATACGGACATCAAAGCTTTAGTTGATAAGGTTAACCGGGAAGATATCTGGAGGGAAGCCGCTAAAGCCCTCAATGTTCCCGCCGACCAAATTCCCGCTACCCCTTCTCGCGGTGTGGAAACTTTCTTTGATGGCGTTACTTTTGACCCCGAAAATCCCACCGCTTACCTGAAATCTCTCAAGATTAAAAAGGTTTAAATCAGTGAGCAGTAATCAGTAATCAGTAATCAGTAAACCGTCAACAGTTAAAGATGATTTTCTGATCACTGGTAATTAATAACTGATAACTGAAATTCTTGGGGAGCAAGCCAAGATCAATGCTGATAACTGAACCACTGACCACTCCACCACTGATAACTGAACCACTGATAACTGATAACTGATTATGGCTGTTTCTATTTCTCGTCGTTCTCAAAGTCCAAAATGGGTAAAAGACCTGCAAAAAAAATTACCCAAACTAGCAACTTCGGCGATTGCTTTATTAATTTTCCTTGCCATCTGGCAAATTCTCTGTTTTAGCCCCGATGCTCCCCTTCCTAGTCCCACCAAAGTGGTTAGCGATACCTGGGAATTAATTATTAATCCCTTCTTCAATAATGGTGGCACGGATGTGGGGTTATTCTGGCAAATTTTCGCCAGTTTACAACGGGTGGCCGTCGGTTTTACCCTTGCCGCTATTGTCGGTATCGCTGCGGGTATTTTAATCGGTAGCAACGCTCTAATTTATGATGCGATCGATCCGATTTTCCAAATCCTGCGTACCGTTCCCCCCCTAGCTTGGCTACCCATCTCCCTCGCCGCTTTTCGTAATAACGAACCTAGTGCCATATTTGTAATTTTTATTACAGCAATTTGGCCAATTATTATTAACACAGCCGTGGGAGTACAGCAGGTTCCCCAAGACTATAAAAACGTCTCTAGAGTGCTAAAATTATCAAAAATTGAATACTTTTTTAATATTCTTTTTCCCGCCACTGTTCCCTACGTTTTCACGGGATTAAGAATCGGTATCGGTTTATCTTGGTTGGCGATTGTAGCGGCGGAAATGCTGATCGGTGGCGTGGGAATTGGCTTCTTTATCTGGGATGCTTGGAATAGTTCCATGATCAGTGAAATTATCCTCGCCCTGATTTATGTGGGTATTGTTGGTTTCTTACTCGATCGCCTCATGGCCTACATCGCTAAATTAGTTGTACCCGAAGAAAATAAATAAGTTTAATTGTTACAAGTAAATAAAAGTGGGTGAGGTTCAAAACTAAATTATTAGCCACCCAACCCACCTCACCCCCGATAACAAGGGCCGAATCTAAAACCTAATTTGTTAAGCTAAAAGCTTTGATCTACCTAGTTTCTAACCTTCTTGTTAGATAGGAGAATTGCCAGATTCTTTCTTTTGCCTCTTGCCTGTTGCCTCTTGCCTTCAGAAGCTGATAACTGATAACTAATAACTAATAACTGATAACTGAAAATGTCTGCATTTATTGAAGTCGATCACATTGATAAGGTTTTCCCTCTCCCCGATGGCCGTCAATATATTGCCCTAAAAAATATCGATCTCAGCGTTACTCAAGGGGAATTTATCTCTTTAATCGGTCACTCCGGTTGCGGGAAATCTACCCTCTTAAATATGGTCGCCGGACTCGATCGCCCCACGGTGGGAGGGGTGATTTTAGAGGGAAGAGAAATTAAAGGCCCCGGCCCCGATCGCATGGTGGTCTTCCAGAATTATTCTCTGCTGCCTTGGTTAACCGTCCGGGAAAATATCGCCCTAGGAGTTAACCGTGTCCTGCGTCATCTGCCGGCTGCTGAACGCAAAAGTGTCATCGAACATAGTATCGATATGGTACACCTGCGCCATGCCGCCAACAAACGACCGGGAGAATTATCGGGAGGCATGAAACAACGGGTAGCGATCGCCCGCGCCCTAGCCCTACGGCCAAAAGTCCTGCTACTCGATGAACCCTTTGGGGCGCTGGATGCGTTAACCAGAGGCAATTTACAGGAACGTTTGATGGAAATCGTCGAAGAAAGCCACGTTACCTGTATCATGGTCACGCATGATGTGGATGAGGCCCTATTACTATCCGATCGAGTGGTGATGTTAACCACTGGTCCAGAGGCCCATATCGGTCAGATTCTCGATGTTCCCATTCCCCGGCCCCGGCATCGTTTAGAAGTAGTTAATCACCCTAGTTACTACGCCCTCCGTAACGAGATCGTTTATTTCCTCAACCAACAGAAGCGATCGAAGAAAGTCGGTCAACCCACCGGACCGGTGACGGTGATCGGCCAAGCTACCCGACTGAAAACCAATCCCACCATCGGTTTTATCCCCCTCACCGATTGCGCCCCGATTATTATTGCCAAAGAGAAAGGCTTCTTCGCCGAGGAAGGATTAGAGGATGTTATCCTGCAACGGGAACCCAACTGGAAAGCGCTCGCCCAAGGAGTGGCTACCGGTCGTCTCGATGCAGCCCAGATGGTGGCGGGAATGCCCCTGAGCATGACCATTGGGGCCGGCAATAAGCCCTCTGTCCCCGTGATTAGCGCTTTGGTACTCAGTCGCAACGGTAACGCCATCACCCTCAGCAATAAATACAGGGAATTGGGGGTAGAAAAACTGGAGGACTTGAAGGATGCCCTCCTGCAAAGTCCCGATAAAATCGCCACTTTCGGCATGGTTCACCCCGCCTCCATGCACAATCTACTGTTACGCTACTGGTTAGCTAGTGGCGGCATCGATCCCGATAGTGATGTCAATTTAGCCGTAATTCCGCCGCCTCAGATGGTTTCCCTACTAAAAGCGGGTAATATCGACGGTTATTGTGTGGGGGAACCCTGGAACTCCTACGCCGTTCAGGAAAAATTAGGCTACGTTATCGCCACCGATCTTGATATTTGGCCCGGACACCAGGAAAAAGTCCTCGGAGTCAAGGAAACTTGGGCGGCGAAACATCCCGAAACCCATATCGCCATGGTGAAAGCTTTAATTAAAGCCTGTGAATACTGCGATGATCGGCGTAATCGAGAAGAAATCGTCAATATTCTCAGTCAGCCCCAGTATGTGGGCGTGGATAGCGCAATTATTCGCCCCGGTTTCCTCGATGGTTACGATCGCGGTTTAGGAACTGCCCCCGAACCCCTATTCCGATTTAATCAGTTTTACGTCGATCAAGCTAACTGTCCGGGCCGGAGTGAGGCCCTATGGACCCTAACTCAGCTTGCCCGTTGGGGTTACGCACCTTTCCCCCGCAACTGGGTGGAAGTGATTGAACGCGTCCGTCGTCCCGATCTGTTTGGTGAAGCTTGCCGGTCCCTGGGCCTTCCCGATTTGGAACCCGATCGCCACAGTTTTGCCCTCTTTGATCATCTTATTTTCAGTCCCGACGATCCGATCGGCTATCTGGAACGTTTCTCGATCCGTCGCGATTATCGCGTCTCAGAAGTTCTCCTCGATGATCCCGTCGCTAATTAAGGTTGGCTGAATAAATCTAAAAACCTTGTTGGGTAAAACTTTTAGACTTTTTGGCAATCAAAAAGTACCAGATATGGGAGTGATCGGGGGGAAAATTCAGGGACTTTTTCCCTGAAAATTAGGTAATTGACCAGATGAAAATCGCTAAAACCCTAAACCCCACACCCTGTCCCCACGAAAAACTTTTTCAGCAGACCCGAATTAATGGTTGTGGTGGGCAAAGCCCACCTTAAAATAAATCTAGGACGAATATGCAAACTTTTACCGATAAGACCGTGAATTCCAGCACCACCACCCAGCCTTTTTTATTAGTTAGTAATGTTGCCAAAGAATACCCCACTCAAGCAGGGGTTTACACCGTTTTAGACGGTGTGGAGCTGCAAGTTAATGAGGGGGAATTTGTCTGCATTATCGGTCACTCCGGCTGCGGTAAATCGACCCTTTTAAATATGGTAGCGGGGTTTTCTTCTCCTAGTCGTGGGCAAGTGCTGCTACAGGATAAAGAGGTTAAGGAACCAGGGCCAGACCGGATGATGGTATTCCAAAATTATTCGCTTTTGCCCTGGAAAACCGCCTTTGAGAACGTTTATATCGGGGTTAATTCGGTTTATCCCGAAAAATCTCAGGCTGAGAAGGTGAAGATCGTGGAAGAAAATCTATCCTTAGTGGGATTGACAGAAGCAGCCCAGAAAAAACCCCCTCAATTATCGGGAGGTATGAAACAACGGGTAGCGATCGCCCGCGCCCTGGCCATTCGTCCCCAAGTCCTCATCCTCGATGAACCCTTTGGGGCCCTAGATGCGATCACTAAAGAGGAATTACAGGAAGAATTGCTGAAAATCTGGCAAGAACACCAGTTAACCGTGTTGATGATTACCCACGATATCGATGAGGCTTTGTTCTTGTGCGATCGCTTGGTGATGATGACCAACGGCCCAAGCGCCAAAATCGGTGAGGTGTTAAAGATGCCTTTTGCCCGTCCCCGGGTTCGTTCCCAAATTACCGAGGATCCCCGTTACTACGAACTTCGCAATGAAGCCCTCGATTTCCTCTACAATCGTTTTGCCCATTCGGAGGATCCCAACGAGGATGCCCCCGAACAACCCCCCACAGAAAATCTCGTGGGTAAAATTGTTACTGCTATCGGTGGGATAGCCTTACTCGCTTTTGTCGGTTTTAGTCTAATACAAATGTTCACCAGCAAGACTCCCAATACTGCTAATCCGGCTACCATCGAGGACTCCAGATAAGTAACAGTTATCAGTTATCAGTTATCAGATTTGAGTTTTAAGTGATACTAAATCCGCTGAGTATAGGCTACATATCAGGACAGGCAATAGGCAGAAGGCAATAGGCAAAAGGGAGAATGAATAATCAGTCTTTAATAACCGGATTTAGTATGACAGTCTTAAATAGAAGTTTCCTACTGTCTTTTCACTGATTACTGCTTATTGATTACTGACCAAGGATAAACCAGAAAGAGACAAAAAACAAAAAGGTGAAAACTGATCCCACAAAAGACAAGAGAGGCATTTAGATAAGCGGGCAGCCGACTTAATTTTCCGAATATTTTCCGATTAATCTCTGGAGAGTTCGTCAATGATTAAGATGTTCAAAGACGGATTTATCACCGATATCGTTGGGGAGAGGTTGGCTTAACTTTCCCAGGGCAAAGATAACGAATAAAGTCGCCCAGAGAATTAATAGCCCCTTTTCCCAATTTAAGGGCAATATCCCCAAAAGATGACCGAGTAAAAGGGCGGGAACTAGAGGGGTTAAAAACTTGGTTTCTAGACGATTAAAACAAAAGGCTTCTTTGAAATAAATCCCCGTGAGACTAGCAAAAATAAAGCCCACACCCAATAAACTCACCGGATGGTGATAGACAAATTCTAGGGGAGAAAGCTGATAATAAAAGCTTAAAATTAGGGAAGTAATCGCCCCGATTAGCCAAAAAACTTGCAGGAGACGATGAAGGGGAATTAAATAAATATGGATAGTCAATAAACTGATGCCTAACCCCAGACAAAAACCAATGTATAAAAGGTTGGTCAGGGGCAATAATTGCGGTCGGCTGAGAACTATAATTGTAGCGACAGCGAAACTAAAAGCCGCTAAATTTAACCCCAGACGGTAGAGATGCACCCCTAGGCGATCGCTATCCGTAATCGTAAACTCTCCGAATTGACCTTGATAAACTCGATCGACAGCAGGGGAAGTCATTATGCTCTAAAGAAAAAGGGAAGCTTAGAAAAGATTGACTACAAATCATCTTAAGCTTAAATTATGCCAGTATCCTCACTTCTCCCCTCTCTCGGCTGACTAATTGCGAGTTTAGTAGTCAATCAAGCTAAAAATTATGATTAATTGGGATAAAAAAAATATATATGTTATTTTACTACGTCTTTCTTGTTTTAACTTCTGATTCCTTGTCATTTCAGTAATTCTCTTTGGTGCCAGAGACTTTATGAACTCAACTAGCGAAATTTTGATCGTGGGCGGTGGTATCATCGGATTAGCGATCGCCGTCGATTTGCAATTGCGCGGGGCAAAAGTTACCCTCCTAGTTCGAGATATAGCTCAGGCCGCTAGTCGTGCGGCCGCGGGAATGTTAGCCCCCCACGCAGAAGGGATTCCCCCAGGTCCGTTTCTCGATCTTTGTCGGCAATCGCGCTGGCTATATCCAGAATGGACTCGCAAAATCGAGGATTTAACGGGGATAAACAGCGGTTACTATCCCTGTGGTATTCTTGCTCCCGTTTACGAGCTAGATCAGCCCGTTACTACCGAGGAAGTTAATAAAATTTGGTTAGACAGCAATGCAGTTCACCTCTACCAACCCGGACTAGGTAAAGATGTGGTCGGTGGTTGGTGGTATCCCGACGATGGACAAGTGGACAACCGGCAGCTAGTGACTGCGCTGCAACAAGCGGCCGAAAATTTAGGGGTAGAAATTCGCCAAGGGGTAGAAGTCCACGCCATACAACAAAAGCAGGGAAAAGTCAAGAGTATTTATACCTCAATTGGGGAATTAGAAGCAAAAATTTACATTTTAGCGGCCGGATCCTGGGCCAGTCAACTTTTACCCCTCCCTATCCATCCCGTCAAAGGTCAAATGGCTGCGGTAAAAATGCCCCCTAACCAGACCTTAGCTAGGATTTTATTCGGTCCGCAAACCTATCTAGTTCCCCGTCGTAATGGTCGTTTAATTATCGGGGCCACTTCCGAAAAAGTGGCCTGGCAAACTGGCAATACACCCCAAGGACTGCAAACCCTTTTTGAACGCGCCACCCGTCTCTATCCCCCTTTAGCTGACTGGGAAATCGAGGAAATGTGGTGGGGATTCCGTCCGGGTACAGCCGATGAATTGCCCATTTTAGGCCGCAGTAGCTGTGATAACCTGATTTTAGCCACCGGTCACTATCGCAATGGCATTTTACTCGCCCCTGTCACTGCTTCCTTAATCGCTGACCTGGTGATTAATGACAAAGTTAATCCCATTTTGACCCATTTTAGCGGCGATCGCTTTAAGCGACCATCACCCCTTACTATTCCACATAATATGTCCTTAACTATTATTGAAAATCAACCCCAGGCGCTTTTATCGCTCCAGAATGATAGTCTCACCATTGCCGGGAAAACTTTTCACTCCCGCTTGATGACTGGGACTGGCAAATATGCCAATCTGACCACTATGCAGGAAAGTATTAGTGCCAGTGAATGTCAGATTGTCACCGTTGCCGTTAGACGAGTACAAACGAACGCACCCGGCCATGAGGGATTAGCAGAGGCGATTGATTGGTCGAAAATCTGGATGTTACCCAACACTGCCGGTTGTCAAACGGCCGAAGAAGCGATTCGCGTGGCTCGTTTAGGGCGAGAAATGGCCAAATTATTGGGACAGGAAGACAATAACTTTATTAAACTCGAAGTTATTCCCGATCCTAAATATTTATTACCCGATCCGATCGGAACTTTGCAAGCGGCCGAACAATTAGTTAAAGAGGGTTTTGCCGTACTGCCCTATATTAACGCCGATCCTCTCTTAGCCAAACGTTTAGAGGAAGCCGGCTGCGCCACGGTTATGCCGCTAGGATCGCCGATCGGATCGGGACAGGGGCTGAAAAATGAGGCAAATATCGCGATTATCATCGAATCGGCCAAAATTCCCGTGGTGGTAGATGCCGGGATCGGTACACCCTCAGAAGCAGCCCGGGCCCTGGAAATGGGGGCCGATGCCTTATTAATTAACAGTGCGATCGCTATGGCGGCCAATCCGGCTATGATGGCCCAAGCCATGGGAATGGCGGCAAAAGCGGGACGTTTAGCCTATTTAGCGGGAAGAATGCCGATTAAGTCATCTGCTAGTCCTAGTTCCCCCCTGACGGGAACGATCGCCTAACCCGGTGATCTATCAAAACTCGTTAAAATAGGGGAGATTTGCCTATCTCCCCCCACACCACACCTCGATAAATCCCACAATTAACGCACTTCAAACAAACGATTATCCGGTAAATTACTAATCGCTCGCTGGAGACTATTCAAGGATCTATTGTAATCGACGATCGCCTGTAGATAACGGCTTCTGGCATCGGTTAAATCCCGTTGGGAGTTGATCACATCCGTTTGGGTTCCCACACCCGCCTGAAAGCGTAAACGGGCTAATCGCAGACTTTCCGTGGCCGATTCAATGCTTTTTTGCGAAGTTTTGATGTTTTCTTGGTTAGAAATCAAACTATAGTAGGATTCCTCCACTTGAAGGCGAATTTCATTGCGACGGAGGGAGAATTCCGTATCGGCGCGATCGATATTTCTTTCCGCTTGACGAGCGCGAGCAAAAGCACGACCACCATCAAAGAAAGTCCAACGAATCCGGCCACCGACGCTAAAACCATCGCCAAAACCAGCTTCATCACTGAGATCGTTGAGGACATTATACTGACCCAAAAGGTCCACTTGGGGAATCACCGCCGAAATGGCGATCGAGCGGTCTTCTGCGCTAATTTCCCGTTGTAAGAGTTGTTGTTCTAATTCTGCGCGATTTTTGTAGGCTAAAACGATACTATCATCAAGACTCAAGCCCCAAGTTCCCGCCTCGCGAATCTCATCGGCAGCGGTTAACTCAATGTGTTGGCCGACACTCAATATCTGTGCCAGTCGCCGTCGGGAAATACGCTGGTTAGAAATCGCCCGGGTTAAGTCTTGGTTAGCGTTAGCGAGGTCAACTTCCGCCTGTAGGACAGCAAATCGGGTTCCTAGTCCCGCTTGCTCCAATAATTGAGCATCGCGTAAACTTTGACTAGCATCTTCGATCGAGGCTTGGGCGATCGCTACCTGAGCGTCACCCCTTTGTAATTCATAATAGGCATCGGTGGCATCAAAACGAGTTTGTTCCGAGACTCGTTCCACCTCTAATTCCTGTTGCCGGATCACTTTTTCGGCCCTTTTGATCTGGGCTGCCCGTTCACCCCCTGTATAAACCCCATAGACAATCCGAACACTACCCTGAAGGGTGGTACTGTCTTCGGGTGTAACTGCTGGGATTCCCTGTTGACGGGCTAACTCATTCTGTCTTTGGGCAGCTGCCGATTGATCTTGAGTGAGACTGGTTTCCGCTTGGGCCGTGGGTAATAAAGCCGCCTGTTGTTCCTTTAATTGGGCGCGAGCGATTTCTAAATCGACCCGGGCTGTCTGTAAGGTCTGATTATTTTTTAAAGCTAATTCGATCGCTTGATTTAAGGTGATCGGTTGTACTACCCTAATATTCACCTCATCTGGTTTGGTGGGAAAAATTAGCGGATTGCCACTAGGATTAAGATAATTAGGGGCTTTGGGATCCGCTTCCGTGGTTGCCGGTGCCGCCGATGGACCGGGTAATTGAGAAACTGGATTGACAGTAGGTTGGGGTTTCTTCAATAAATCGGCAGCGGACTGAGTTTGTGCCTTAACCGAGGATTCAGCCAAGAAAATCAACCCAAGCACCGCACTCACGGTAATACCATAACGCAAGAGCAACATGAGTATCTCGAAAGTAAACAGTAAACGATAAGAAGTAAATAAGCTCACACCACTATGTTGGCCGATTACTAATTACTAATCACTAATCCTACTCCATCCCGACGCGGATCGCCCGTAGCGGTTAATTCCCCCCGATCATTCACGAACACCCCATGCACACCCCCAAAAAACATATTTTGTTCTTGCCACCGGGATACTTGAGTATTTGCGGGTAAAACCAGATTTTCGAGCATATTCTCCCGATCTTCTAGAGGTTCAATTCCTAATTGTTGATTTTCCCAGTGTATGCGCGAGGCAGCAATCGCATCGGGTAAAGATTGCCGAAAATCGATTAAATTGCTAATAACTTGCAAAATAGCGGTGCGAATGCGATTGGAACCCCCAGAACCGAGAACAAATCGCGGCTTTCCTTCCTCTAAAATCATCGTCGGGGACATCATTGAGGATAAACGACGATCAACGGGCCAATTGTGAAAACCAAAGGGATTTAAGTCCGCTTCCCCGATCATATTATTGAGCATAATTCCCGTCCCTGGCACGGTATAAGCCGAGCCTTCGCCGTTGGAAAAGGTGGCACTGGCGGCATTGCCCTCTTGATCGATAACGCTAATATGGGTGGTACTGCCCCATTTATTGGGATATTTGCCTAAAAATTCTGGCGAGAGGAACTTATCTTCGATTCCCTCCTGATGGATAAAATTATCGTAGCCTTGGGCGCGCGCTTGATTGGTTAAGGCCATCACTTCCGTTAAAATTTGCAGATGTTTGGCTCCTAGATGCTCTAAAGCCGATAAATTGACTGTTTCCAGTAATTTTAGGGCAAAAGCTAGGAGAATTCCTCCAGAACTAGGAGGCGGATTAGTCAGGATTTCGTAACCACGATATTGGGTTTTTAGGGGTTTTCTCTCAATGACTTGATAGTGATTTAAGTCTTCGAGAGTAAGATAACCGCCCTCCTGCATATCCTTGGCGATTTGGTGGGCGATTTCTCCCTCATAAAAGTCTTTTACGCCTTTTTTGCTTAATTCCTCTAGGGTGTTGGCAAAATCCCTCATCACACAGCGATCGCCAGCTTCTAATAATTGTCCCTGGGGAGCATAGACTTTTAAACCCTCTCTATCTTTGAGCAGGATCGAAGCGAGTAAACCCAGGCAAAAGCCGTTATATTGGCTCAAAATGTAGCCTTGTCGAGCATATTCGATCGCTGGCTCCGCTACCACGGCAAAGGGCAATTTTCCCAGTTTTTTCTGCACTGTTTCCAATCCTCGTAACGCCCCGGTCGTAGCGATCGCACCTCGGCCAATGTGAAAATCTTGACTAGCACCCCCAAAATTGATCGCCACTGGGTAAAAGTCGATATTTGTCAAGGATTTTTTAGATTTGGGAGTTTGACAGAAAAAATCAAAAAGGGTATTGACTTTTTCCTTGGTATGTGCTAGTAAAAAACCGCCGCCCCCCGCGGAAGCGAGGGTAAATTCGACCACGAAAGCCGCTAAGATCGAGCCAACAATCCCATCGAAGGCATTGCCGCCCATTTCTAAGATTAATTGTCCAGCTTCGGCAGTTTTTGGATGTCCTGCGGCGATAGCGCCCTTGGTTTTGCCAGTCACTTTGATCGGGGTGTGGGGTGTGGGGTGTGGGGTGTGGGGAAGTGGGGAAGTGGGGAAGTGGGGAGAAGGGAGAATAAATAGAAATAATCTCCTGAATCCTGCCTCCTGCCTCCTGCCTTCTGCCTCCTGAATAGGGCTATTTTTTTAATTGCTTAACCGCTTGATAGATTTCGGGTAAACGCTTGTAAGCGGCTGCTACCTTGAGGAATAGTTTATGAGGCATAGCAGGAGAGCCAGAAACCACTTCTCCTGCTCCGATATCGTTGTGAATGCCAGTTTGGGCGGTTGCGATCGCACCGTCACCGATTACTGCTTGATTGGCAATGCCCACCTGTCCCGCTAAAATAACGCGATTGCCCACTTTTACGCCTCCTGCCATGCCCACCTGTCCTGCTAGGGCGCAAGCTTGGCCAATTTGGCAATTATGGGCAATATGGACGAGATTATCGATCTTAGTCTGGCTACCGATGCGGGTTTCTCCCACTGCCGGGCGATCCACGGCGCTATTACAGCCAATTTCTACCCCATCTTCTAAGACCACGATACCCGATTGTTCCATCTTAAACCAGCCTTCGGGAACTGGCACAAAACCGAAGCCCTCGGCACCGATAACAGCGCCACTGTGGATAACGCAATCATTGCCGATTTGTACCCGTTCATGGATGGTACAGTTAGCGTGGAGAATTGTGCGATCGCCAATATGCACCCCGGGGTAAATAACGGCGTTAGGATGAATGCACACCCCATCACCGAGGGTGACATTGGCTTCTACCACGGCATGGGCCCCGATGGCGACTTTATGGCCGATTTTAGCCGATGGATGCACCACGGCGGTGGCGTGAATGTAGGGTTGGGGCTGAAAGGGTTGATAGAATAATTTGATGGCGTGGGCGAATAAAAGTCGGGGATTGGCACTAGCTAACCAAGCGATGCCGCGTTCGTCGGCCTGTTGTTGTAGATTGCTATCCAGGGGCAGAATTAGGGCAGTAGCGTCAGTTTTGGCGACAAAGGAAGCAAATTTTCCCCCTTCGATATAGCTAATGGTATCGACTAGGGCGGTTTCGATGGGAGTTATGGCTTTAATTTGGGGATTTCTGTCGGGATAGGCGGTCAAACTCTGGGATTGCACTAAAGGGCTTAATTTTTGGGCAATTTCACTAAATTTCATAAATATATATGGCGATCAAGATAGGGCTTATCATAGGATAGTCTAAGGCTATACCGATAATCTTGTCGTTATTATAGTCAAAAAAGTTGCTGGTTTTTTAGGAAATTATTCTTGAGTTTGATCGGGATATTATGCTGGGATAAATAGGGTTTTTGAGCAAGTTTTGTCTTGAGATTTATATTTAATATCAAGCTGTTTTTGCTACCGATGATGATTTGAAACTAGATTATAGCGATACTTTACCATTTCCTCTTACTTATAAACCGGTAGGCGCGCCTTTAATTCCCAGCCATAAATTGCTAAAAATTCCTTTAATTTATCGGGGTGTAAATGGAGGTAATCGGGATTAACTTCATCGATAATGCCAATACCGCCTAAATCCCGCGCTCCTGCCGCTAAACAATCCAAGAGAAAAAGAGGATCGGGTACTAGATTCGGGGGAATTTGAATGACAATATCTGGGGGCAAAATTTCCCTGGCTTGCCTAACCAGAGCGGGCAGTTTTTGCAGATCAAAAGGATTATTTTGCCACTGTTCTCTTTTGCCCGGATTATAGGGTTGTAGGATCACTTCTTGAATATGTCCCCAACGTTGATGAAGAGCGGCAATAGTTTCTAAGGTTACTAAGCGATCGCATTCCGTTTCACCAATTCCTAATAATAACCCCGTGGTAAAAGTAATTCCTAATTCTCCCGCCCATTGTAACTGTTCTAAGCGCAGGGATGGCACTTTACTGGGGGCATGACGATGGACAGTATTTAATAAAGTCACCGTCATTTGTTCTAACATTATGCCCATAGATAGATTGACATTTTTGAGTTTTTCCATCTCGGCAAAAGTTAAAATCCCCGCATTGGTATGGGGATAAAAACCCATATTTAAAGCCAATTCTGCTAAATTATAAATATGCCGAAACCATAACTCTCGATTGGCGGCTAAAGGATGAACTTCGCCGCTAAGAATTAAAATTTCCGTAATTTCCGAACCCTGCAAAGCAGTTAAAATCTCTTTTGCCTTGTCTAGACTTAACCAGCCATCAGTGCCTAAATCCCTGCGAAAATTACAATAACTGCAACGATTGAAACACTCGTAGGTAGGTACAAGGGTATGAGAGGGACTATAGGTGACAATTCTTGACATTTTTTTCAGAATTGGAGTTCATTACGAGCATTCAAGGGCGATAAAATTTGCTATCGTGGGAAGAATTGCTGTTTTATTCACTTAAAAACGCCTTCCCTTTTCGCTTCCTCCTATGATTTTCGATCCTGCCAGTCTTCCCTCCCATCGTCAAACGATTCGCCCGATTAGCGCCACAGCCCTGCACGGAATTGTATTTCAAGATAACAAATTAATCGCTATCGACGCAAAAAACGGCTATTTATACCAAATTGCCCTCGATACTGGTCATACAACCGTACTTAATTCCCATCGCTGGCAAGAATTCGTCGGGACGACGGGATTGGCAATCGATGATCAAAATAACCTCTGGTTTACTACTCGCGAAAATCTCTACTGCTGCACTCTCGAAGATTTTACCCCGAAATTTTTTACCCGTCTTCCCTACACCGCTAACGGAGTCGCCGTAACCAGTAACACAATTTATGTCACTTGTCAACGTTCTGGACAAATCTTTATATTTGATCGCCAATCGGGACAGGAAATTACTCGTTTGTACGCGCCGGGTATCGGCATCGAAAATATCACCATTCGCGGGGAAGAACTTTGGTTAACGGATACCCTAGAACAAACGGTTTACTGTCTTGATCGCGCCACGGGAGAACAGCTTTTTAGCATGATAACTCCTTTTGAATCACCGACGGGATTAGCATTTTATCGCGATGCAAACAGTGGCAAGGATATCTTATATGTGGCCTATGCTTTCCAAGAACCCTTTATCCGCGATAATCCCAATTCCGAACAGGTTTACGAACTTAGTTATCGTCCGCGTACTTTTGTCCATCCTCTATATTTTCACCACGATCCCGCTAAAAAATACACCCTTTCTAACGGTTATCTGATTGAATTATCCTACGTCGAGGAATTAGAACCTCTCTATAATATCGAATTAAAAGATGTGGAATGGCGCATCGCTTTACCCTTGGAAACACCGCGGCAAAAAATTCGCAGCGTCGAAGCGGTGGGATTGCCTTTTATTGAAGAAATTCAGGACGGGCAGCGGGTGGCAGTATTTAAGTTTGAGCAAATAACCAGCAAACAACGTCATATTTTTGGTTGGAAAGTAGTATTAGAAGTGTGGGGTATTAAATATCAAATTACTCCCAAAGATTGCGAAGATTTACCCACCTTACCCGCCGATTTTCCCGATCGCTATTTGATCGATAATGATGATCTGGCTATGAATACAGAAATTATCCTCAATGCTGCCGAAGAAGCGATCGGTCGGGAAACCAATCTACTCAGAAAAGTTTATAGTATTCGTAATTACGTCTATGATCAGCTTTCCTACGGCATCAAACCCAACATCGACACCCCCGATATTGCCCTGCGGCGCGGAGTGGGTTCCTGTGGCGAATATGTGGGTTTATTATTGGCTTTGTGTCGTCTCAATGGTATTGCCTGTCGCACGGTAGGACGCTATAAATGCCCACCCCATCCCCTTGAACGTAATTTACCCCTCGAACCGGATTACAATCACGTCTGGATGGAATTTTATCTTCCCTCTATCGGTTGGGTTCCCATGGAGTCCAATCCCGATGATATTTTTGAAGGTGGTCCCTATCCCAATCGTTTCTTTATGGGTTTAGCTTGGTATCACACGGAAATTGCCAAAGATATCCCCTTTGAACGAATGCTAAGTGAAGGACAACCGGTGTTAAAAACCCAAGTTCCCATCGGCGATTTAGCGATTAATCACGTTCAATTCATCATTCTTGAGGAATTAGCCCCAAAAGACTAGAATTCTGACCCATCATCTAGGATGCCCATTTCTCTATCTCTGGCTTCTTTGAGTTCTTTGACCATTTGCAAACTCGCACCCACACAGAAGCCCAGGGCTGCCCCGGCACCGGTCAAATAACGTCTATAGATGATTTGATAGTTATAGGGATTTTTATAGTTGACTTGGCTGGGATTGCGTTCAATGCGGCTAATGCCATAACCGATACCTGCCCCAACTAAAGCGGTGACTAGGCCTGAAAATAGAACTAGACGAAAGTTCATGATCTTATCTCCCGATCGACTCTGACTTTAGATTATCGCTGAAAGTTAGTTAATGGCAAGCGATCGCAATAATTTGTTAAGTAGTCGTGCCAAATTAATTTCCATTTTTGAGATCGGAGACAGGAGACTCCGGGTAACTACCTAGCGGATGGGAGTAGTTCATAAGAGGGCGAACGAGGGGACTCGAACCCCCGAGTGGTGGAACCACAATCCACTGCCTTAACCACTTGGCTACGCTCGCCGCACACCTTCCCTAGTATAGCACAAAACGAATGGTTGGCAACAGGTTTTTTATCCTCAATTCGGGCTATGGTTAGGGTAAGTGAGTGATGATTTGAGAGCTTATGAAATTGGCACGGTTAGGGGGAGTGGTGGTAGGAGTGGTTTTAGGGGGAATTGCGGGGATATTGCTGACAACTAACCCCAATCGTCAAGATTACGAACAATACGCTTCCCAGAGGTTAACTAGCTATCTTAGGGATAATGTCTGCGCTCGGGCGCAAGCTTCCCTCGATGTGCAACCTCTCTTGCGGGGTTACTGTAAAATGTTGGTGGATACGGGTCAACCTTTTTTACAAGAAGCGATCGCCAGTAAGACTACTAGAAAGAATTTTCTCATTTTCAGTGTTTATCAAACGGAATTATGGTTCCCTCCCCCTTTACCTAGTTACCACTTCAGCAGCGTCGGTTTTTTGAATAAATTATACATCTACGAAGCTTTAGAACTGTAATCAGGCAATGGGTGTGGGGATTTTTAAAACCTAGACCCAAACTAACTTTTGGATAAGATGCACAGTTGGCATTCATAAGTATCTAAGCACAATTAATTACACATCTAAGCCACTACTCCGTCAGACTTCTGATGTGAGGAAACAGTGAACTGAAAACTCAAATCCGATCCCTAATAGCTGTATCCCGTCTCCTGACGACCGTCTCCTGTCTCCCGTCTCCTGACGACCGTCTCCTGACGACCGTCTCCGTTCGGACCTCGGCGTGAGCTTTTGTCGAACGCAAAAGCTCACGGCCGAAGCCTGTCTCCTGTCTCGACTAGGAAATTAATTTTGCACGACTACTTAGCTTGATTCAGCAAGGCCTACTTTTCTTCTTGTCTTCTTGCTGCTAATTGGTCTAAAATTTCGGCGTGAACTTGGCGAGTAATTGGATAAAAATAGGCAAGAATTAAGCTAATGATCAGGAAAAATGCTGGTAAAGGGGCAATTGCTAGGCGAATTGCTATTAAAGCACTATCTGGCTGCACGGGAATTGCTTCTCCTGGGATTCTCGGTTTAAAACCCGATGTTTCTAGGGCAATACCGACAAGAAATAACCCCAAAGCTAAACCAATTTTTTGCAGAAGTACCATGAAAGCATAAAAAATCCCTTCTCGACGTTTTCCTGTTTCTAATTCGTCTAATTCAATCACATCAGGAACCATTGACCAAGGAATTAAATAGGCCACAGATACGCCAAATCCCGCCAAAACTGCCAAAGCATACATCAAAGTTATTTCTCCTGGTTGGAGCAAAAATAAACCGATTTGGGCAATAATCCAGACTGTCATCCCTAAAAAATAGACTATCTTTTTGTCTAATTTCTGACTAACTGCTTGCCAGAAAAATAACATCACTAAAGCTGTTCCCTGCACTGCTAAAGCGACTAAACCCGATGCTGCTTCCGATAGTCTCATGTAGCTGACGACGTAGTAAACCAAAATCGAGGCGGTTAATTGTACTCCTAACCAGGCACAAAGATAGATGCCAATAACGTATAAAAAGGGACGATTACCAAAAACTATTTTTAATTGTTCTTTCAGGGGAATAGTTTCGGTATTATTATCCGCTTCTCTCTGTTTAATTGCTGCGCTATCCTTGAGATGATTTTCAGTTTTGCCATAGTAAAGGGTTAACCCCGAAACTATCCCTTCTATTCCTAATAAAATTGTGGAAATAGCGATAAAGTCCCAGGGATTTACCCCAATTTTTCCCAGTCCATAGACCAAGGCAAGCGCACCGATAACTATACAAGCAATTGCCAAAACTTTTTTCTGAGGGGGATTGAGAATCGCTTTTGCTCCTCGTTCTTGCAAAACCAAAGCGCACCAAATAACTGCTATAATCGACATTAAAGCACAAACTACACCTAACAATAAAAAAGCTTGATGGAGATCGTTGGCATAGGACGATGAGACGAGAATATAGAGAATTAATGAGAGAATGCTGCCCCCGATAGAAAAGGCAAAACGAAAACTATTTAAGCGGGTTCTCTCATTATAATCATGGGTTAATTCAGGGGTGAGTGCCTGGTAGGGAAGATTGACTACTGTATAGGTTAAATTAAAGATAATGCCGATCAAAATATAATATAAAAATAACCATAATTGGTTATTAGTCGGGATTAACCACAGTAAAAAATAGCTAATTCCGAAGGGAATTGACCCCAATAACATCCATGGTAAGCGACGACCCCAAATAGTACGAGTTCGATCGCTCCACATGCCAATAATCGGATCGTTAATAGCGTCGAAAATTCTCACCACCATCAGCACACTACCAGCTAATCCTGCCGATAATCCTGCCACATCAGTGAGGAAAAATAGCAGGTAAAATACAGAGATATTAGCAGTTATAGCCGGTCCTAAATCGCCAGCACCATAGGCGATTTTTGTGGTTAAATTCAGTCTTTCAGAAGTTAAATGAGCCATAAAAGCAATTACAGAGATTAAAATAAGCTTAACCGTTCTCGGGGCATTTGTAACCTTTGCTAGAGCAGTTGAGGAAGTTTAATTTTTTTTGTCTCTAGTAATTCCTGAAAATATCTAGCATTAAAAGGGGAAGATTCCTCGATCACACTGGGGACAAAGAAATGGCTTTATCTGTGGCATCTGGGAAAATTCTGACTATTTCCCCGTCCTTCACTTTTTATCTATCTCCTTGGCCAGCATTATCAGCTAAACTGAGTAATATCAGTTATTTTAGCTATCAGCATCGGAATTATCCTGATTCTGGCAGTTATACTCAAGAACAGCGACCAGATTGTTCTTTTTCGGACTGTTAGCGGTTAGGATCTATTAAGTACCTGAGCAAAATTAATTACACATCCAAGCCGTCAGCAGTTACTCCGTCAGCTTTTTGCTGTGATCAGTAAACAGTGAGCTAAAAACTCAAATCTGATCCCTGATAACTGTCTCCCGTCTCCCGACGACCGTCTCCCGACGACCGTCTCCTGACGACCGTCTCGACTAGGAAATTAATTTTGCATGACTACTTACTTGGGGGACGATCGAGATAGATCAAGAAAGTGCAATAGTACAGATAAGAGATCAGGGAAAATTTTTTCGCCCAACCTAAACCTTTTTGACGCTGACGTTCTATCATGTCTCATATCTTCCTATTTTTAGAGATTTTTGCCCAAGAAGGCGGTATTCAATCGTATATCAAGGATGTTCTGCAAGCTTATCTCACTTTGCCCGGTTCCGAGGCGGCCGAGGTTTTTTTGCTGCGGGATGCCACTGATTGTCCTAATCCTTTCAAAAATCAAGGTATTACCTTTTATTACCTGAAAAATAAATCAGCAACTCTCGGACGCATCCAATTAGCCCTTAAGTTTTTAGTTTCTCTCCTCCGGAAACGTCCCCAACGGGTTTTTTGTGGTCATATAAATTTAGCCCCCCTCACCCGTCTTTACTGTCAAGCTTTAGGCATACCCTACACCGTCCTCACCTACGGCAAAGAAGTCTGGGAACCTTTAGCAAATTCCCAAAAACAGGCCTTGCAAGCGGCCGAATCGATCTGGACAATTAGCCGTTACAGTCGCGATCTTATGTGTGAGGCTAACGCTATTGATCCCAAAAAAGTAGCAATTCTCCCCTGTGTGGTGGATGAGGAAAAGTTTAATTTAGGTGAAAAGTCCTTGACATTAATCAAGAAATATGATATAGAAAATGCCAAAGTTTTATTAACAGTGGCCCGGTTGTGGTCGGGGGATATCTATAAAGGGGTAGATGTGACCATTCGGGCCCTGCCGACAATTCTAGAGACTTATCCCGAAGTAAAATATCTAGTCATTGGACGGGGGGACGATCGCCCGAGATTAGAAGCTTTAACCAAGCAGTTAGGAGTGGATAAACAGGTAATTTTCGCCGGTTTTGTCCCCACGGAGGAATTAGCCGACCATTATCGTTTAGCCAATGCTTACGTTATGCCCTCCCGGGAAGGATTCGGGATTGTTTACCTAGAAGCGATGGCCTGTGGTATTCCCGTGATTTCTGGAGATGAGGACGGTTCAGCAGAGCCGCTGCAGGATGGTTTAGTGGGGTGGCGTGTTCCCTATCGAGATGCCGAAAAGGTGGCTAAAGCTTGTCTAGAAATTTTGCCCGGTCAGGATCAACGTTGTCACCCGCAATGGTTGCGTCAACAAACTGTAACTAAATTCGGCAAAAAGACTTTACGGGCAAAATTACTCGATTGGTTGTAAGCAAGCGTATCCTAATTTTACACAACCGGGCAAGATGTCTGTTAAGATAAACGGCGTGGCAACTTTAACTCTCACACTTAAACTTCCTTTTTATCGGTTAAACCAGTGCCAAGCACAAGAATTTGAGCGACTAACTGAGTTGAATAAGGGTATGACTAATCAACTTCTAGAAACCCCTAAAACAGATAAAAGAAAGTGGGATGCCCCCACTTTCTTCCTGAGTATAAATACTTAAGTTTAAATAGAAGGTATGAATGCCAACTGTACATCGTATCCAAAAGTCAGTTTGGGTTTAGGGTTTAAAAATCCCACAAAAGAAGATTCAGAGATCAAATCAGCAACGCCAAAGATGACAACCTATCGCAATCCTGCTCCCACTGTTGATATTATCATCGAACTGATCGACTCGCCCCACCGTCCGATCGTACTAATTGAGAGAAAAAATCCGCCCTTTGGTTGGGCAATTCCGGGGGGATTCGTGGACTACGGTGAATCGGTGGAAACGGCGGCCATTCGGGAAGCTTACGAGGAAATCAGTTTACAGGTGCAGTTAATCGAGCAATTTCACGTCTATTCCGATCCTAACCGCGATCCGCGTCAACACACCATTAGTATTGTTTTTATCGCCACGGCAAAAGGCAAACCGATCGCTGCCGATGATGCCAAAAAAGTCGGGGTTTTTCATCTCTGGGAATTCCCCCAACCTTTATGCTTTGATCACGATCGCATTCTCAATGATTATCGTCGTTATCGGGACTATAAAATCCGTCCCACACATTAAACCCCAACTTAGCTATAAAAGCAATCCTTGCCAAAAAAGTCCCCGAAAAAACTTAAAAAATTATACACTTCTGAGGGCGACAATCGGTTCTAATTTAGAGGCACGATAGGCGGGAAAAACGCCAAAAAAGAGACCAATACCCGTGGAAACGCTCAAAGACAGGGCGACGGCGCTGGCGGAAACAGTGGCAGCCAGGGGAGAGAAACTGGAGACGAGAACGATCGCTCCTGCACCGAAGAGAATACCCAGCGCGCCGCCGGCGATGGAAACGAGAGTTGATTCAATCAGGAATTGTAAGAGAATATCCTGTTCTCTGGCTCCGATCGCTTTTCTTAGTCCGATTTCCCCGGTTCTTTCCGAAACCGAAACCAGCATAATATTCATCACCCCGATACCACCGACAATCAGGGAAATACCGGCGATTAGAGCCAAAAGTAGGGTTAGTCCCTGGGTAATCGTGCCGAAGATTTCGATCATCTGTTTAGCAGTTTCGACGCGAAAATCATCCTCAGCGACGATTTTATGGCGTAAACGCAGGAGATTCTGGATTTGGAACTTAGCGGCGCGGATTTCCTCCCCCGATCGCGCGGTGAGACTAATCCAACTCAACTCGACACCGTAGGGTCCGGTTTTGCCCACCAGTTGCGAGTTCATGGTACTAAGGGGAATAATCAGCATTTCATCCTGATTATTGCCAAAAAAGGAGCCTTTCGCCTCTAAAATCCCGATCACCTCAAAACTGAGATTTTTGATCCGCAGCTGTTGACCGAGGGGATTTTGGGTGGGGAAAAGTTGCGCCGCCACTTCAGTGCCGATCACCGTTACCCGTTTGTTGCGGGCTAGATCGATATTATTGATAAAACGACCTTTTTCCAGGGTAAAATTGCGGACAGAAGCGTATTCTGGGGTGCTTCCCGTGACTAGAGCCGTCATGTTGCGATTACGATAGGAAATCAGGAAACGAGCGTTTATTTCCGGGGCGACTTCAGCGACGGTGGGAACCTGTTCGGCGATCGCCTGAGCATCGGCTAAAACCAAGGTTTTCGGTAAATTAACAGTGGTATTGCGTGCTTGTCGCGACCCCGGCACCACAAAAATGGTATTGGGTCCCAAGTTAGCAAACTGGTCATTGGCTAAGGTTTGCGCCCCTTGGCCAATACCGATCATGGCCACCACCGAAGCGTTACCGATGATAATTCCTAACATAGTCAGGCCGCTACGCACTTTATTGGCCCCTAGGGTGGAGACGGCCATTTTTAAACTTTCGATGATAAACATATCAGTTATCAGTTATCAGTTATCAGTTATCAGTTATCAGTTATCAGTTATCAGTTATCGGTTATCAGTTATCAGTTATCAGTTATCGGTTAGATAGTTGTAGGGTTTTGGGGTATTAGTTGAATTCCCCCATTCCCCCATTTCCCGAATCCTGACCTAGCATAAAAAAGACAATTTAGGAATACTTGTTAAAGAAAATTATTGAGATTTTTTATTAGTTTTCGAGGTATCTTCGGCCCCTTCGGGGAGATCGATAAAGACCTTTTCTCCGGCTTCCAAACCTGATAAAATTTGGGTTTTATCGTCTAAGACCAGGCCGATCGAAACGGGTTTAAAACTGGGTTTATTTTCGGCATCGGCAACTAAAACCCCTGACTTGCCTTCCCGGGTGACAATGGCGACAGTCGGCACGACGAGAGCATTATCTAACTGCTGGCCGACAAAAGTTACATCCACATTCATTTTCGATTTGAGTTTGTCCCGTCCCGTCACCAAACCGATTCTGACCTCAAAAGAAGTAACATTATCCTCGATAATTGCTTCAGGAGCCACGAGAATAACTCGACCTTCAAAGACTTCTTCAGGAAAAGCATCGGCGACAATTCGCACTGGTTGGCCGCGCTGCAATAAACCCACATCTACTTCCGGCACTTTAGCAATCACTTCCAATCCCGATGCCAGGGCGATAATCGAGGTGGAAGTGGCGGAAGCGGTGCTAGAGGCCGAAGTGGTGGGAGTGACAAAAGAACCCTCGGTGGCGTATTTTTGGGTGACGATGCCATCAAAGGGAGCAGTAATGACTGTATCGCGGTATTGAATCTTGATTTGCTCTAAATCGGCCCTGGCGGCCGCTACAGATGATTCTAGTCGAGCCAGCTCGGTTTCTTGGGTTTTTTGGCGTTGTTCGAGGGCAAATTTCGCTTCTGCGATCGCTGCTGCCGCTCCTATCATTTCCTGCTCAATTCCCGCCACTTCTGGGGAAGCGGTTTTATCTGCTTGTTCCAAACGGCGGATCGATTCGTCTAAATTGGCTTTAGCGTTGAGATATTCATTGAGGACGGCATCAAATTGGTCTTGAGCGATCGCCCCTTCCCGGACTAAATTTTCATTGCGTTTAACCCGATTTTCTGCTAGTCGAAAACGGGATTGGGCTGCTTGTACCTGAGCTTGCAGCTGGTCTAAATCTTTCGGAATTCTTTCTTTGGCCTGAGCTAAACGGGCTTCTAATTGCTTATAACTGGCCTGTGCTTGATAAAATCGGGCTTGTAATTGCCGGATATCTTCGGGAATACTGCGTTTAGCCTGTTCCAGACTGGCTAGAGCTTCCCGCAGATGCGCTTCTGACTGCATCCCCTGGGCATACACCTCTAAATTATCCATGACCGCGAGGGTTTGTCCCCTTTTAACGATCATGCCCTGATCCACCAATAATCGCACTAATCGGCCGGGGTTTTTCGGGCTAATGTTGACAC
Source organism: Microcystis sp. LE19-8.1F (assembly GCF_027531715.1). NCBI lineage: Bacteria > Bacillati > Cyanobacteriota > Cyanophyceae > Chroococcales > Microcystaceae > Microcystis > Microcystis sp. LE19-8.1F. The sequence goes on from NZ_JAPZSO010000084.1 coordinate 87,149, forward strand.
TTTGGATTGGTTCCACCCTACCACTAGCTTTAATTTCCACAGCGAGGGTTTCTCGTTGAGCAGGAACGGTCATTTTCGCCAATTCTAGGGCAGGAGGAGGTGTTTGCAGTAAGCGATAAGAAACCACTCCCACCGCCAAAAAACCACTAGCCATGAGTCCGAATATCCAAAATAGGGGGCGATTTGATTTTCCCAACACGGTTATTGCCATCGATCAGCCAAAAGTTAATTGGTTATATACTAACGTCTCTAGAGCTGCCTTTGTTGTTTCTTTAGCCAACAACTCCCAAGCGAGATAGACTGATTAAAAAAGGCCTATCGCGGGGGTAAACTGTGCCAAAACTTCAATTAATCGTTTCTTTGCTCATTTTTTTCGTCGCTGGCAGCCCGCCGGCTTTTTCCCAGGCACTACTCCCCTACGCCATCGAACCGGAGTTAGAACAGATGGAACAAGCGGGAATTGAAATGGCCGAAGATGCCATCCAATTAGCTCGTTTTCGCCGTACCGATGCGGCCCTCGGACGGGCTAAGTTAGCGGTGCAGTTAGCCCCCCATCTCTATCAAACTTGGTTTATTCTCGGTAGTTTATATCTGCAAGACGACCAGGTGCAACCCGGTATCCAGGCATTAAATCAATCTTTGTCCCTTGCTCCCGCCGATGCCCAAGCTAATATTAAATTTTCCCTCGGTAGTGCCTATTTTCAGAATCAGGATTACAAGTCTGCTATTGCCCAGATTGAAGCGGGTTTGCAAATGAAACCCGATATCTCCCCCGCTCTTTTTGATCTCGGTAATTCCTATCTCAAGTTAGCACAATATCCTGCGGCGATAGCAGCTTACGAAAAAGCTGTTAGTCAAGATAAAAACTTTTGGCCCGCTATTAATAATATTGGTTTAGTTAAATACGAACAGGGCGATAAGGAAGCAGCCCTTAAAGATTGGCGCGCCGCTTTGAAAATCGATCCTAAACAGGCGGAACCTCAGTTAGCTATTGCGGTGGCTATTTATAGTCAAGGGAAAACTGAGGAGGGCATCAAATTAGCTCAGGCCGCTCTCACTAGCGATAGTCGTTATGTCAGTCTAGAATTTTTAGGGGAAAATCTCTGGGGTCAACGTCTTCTGCAAGACACGGAGAAAATGTTTAATCATCCTAAAATGAAAGATTTTATCGCTCGTTTACCAAAACCAACCCCAGAACCAGAGGAAGAAAATTAATCTGATAGCAGCAAGCATTAATACTAAATCCGTTGAGTATAGGCTACATATCAGGATAGGCAAGAGGCAAGAGGCAAGAGGCAAAAGGAGGAATAGATAATCAGTCTTTAATAACTGGATTTAGTATAAGATAACCCCTTAGTCAATTTGCTAGAAATTCTTAAGGCTTGCTCTAGCTAATTAGGATAAACTCGCCCTTTCCAACTTCCCCCTTGGCCGCGCCAATAACGCAGGGCAGAATCGACAGTCATTAAACTATAAAAGAGGGCAATTAGGGGTAAAGTTAAAGCCCGCAGGGGGGATAATTTATATAGTCTTAAAGTCGGGCTATAGGAGAGGGCCATTAGTAGTAAGGTGACGGTGCTAATTATAATAATTAATCTTTCTTTTAATATCAATCCCCCGATTAAGCCCAAGGGGGCGGCTAAATAGGTTAAAAACATCCCGAAAATTGTCCCGATTAACCAAAGTATTGAGTAATTTAGTTGTGTAAAGGCGGTGCGGGCTACCATATTCCAAATGCTGGCTAAATCGGGATAGGGACGGAGACTATAGCTGGTTTCTGTTAATCCTAACCAGATAGATCTCTCGGTATTTTTGGGGTGATTTTGCAGATATTTTTTAACCGCAATCGCCAAGGAACAATCATCAATTAAAGCTTGTTTAAGAATCTCAATACCGCCAATTTTTTCCAGAATATCTCGGCGAATTAAAATGCAACCCCCAGCGGCGGCAGCTATCGGGGAATTAGGGTTATTAACTAGGGGAAAAGGATAGAGTTTCTCGAAGAAAAAAACAAAGGCAGGAATGAGTAATTTTTCCCAAAAATTTTCACAGCGTAGCCACACCATCAGGGAAACTAAAGCTTGTTTTTCTTGTACTGCTTTAGTGACTAATTGGGTTAAATTATCCGGCGCGTGGGCAATATCGGCATCGGTGAAGAGAAAATAATCGGGAGCGAATTTCTCGGTAGCCTCTGTTATTCCCTGTTTCATTGCCCATAATTTACCCGTCCATCCTATCTCTAAAGCTTGTCCAGAAATAATAGTTATCTGGCCAGATTTATGGTATTTATCGGCAATTTCTTGAGCAACTTTTCCCGTACCATCACTGCTTTGATCGTCAATTAAAACAATCGAAAATTCTCCTTGATAATCTTGGTTAAAGAGGGAGGTTAAACTGATAGGTAAAACGTCGGCTTCGTTTCGTGCGGGGATAATTGCCGAGACTTTTGGATAATTTGTTAAAGGAGAAGTGACAGGATTAATTTTTTGGTTAGATAGCCAAAATTGTCCCCTGGCTAAGATTAAATATAACCAAATTATTAGCGATAGGGAAGTAACTAATAATAAGAAAAATGTCATAAGCTAGTCGGATTTCGATGAGGGAATAGGGAACAGGTCAAAAAGAGTATCAAATTTATATGGACAACAGCTTCATAAGTTTGGGGTTTAACAAAAGGCAATTTAGGGTAAAATAGAGGCAAGTTAGCAAGATTAGGCGAGGGAGTAAATCATGGATTATGATGTCGTAATTATTGGGGGGGGACCGGCGGGAGGTCACTGTGGGAGATTATTAAGTGAAAAAGGTTATCGTGTGCTTTTAGTGGAACAACATTCTAGTTGGCAAGATAATAACTTTTCTAGTGCCGCTTCTCCCCTAGAAATTTTAGAACAATTCAATCTCCCCGAAACCGTAGTGGCTAGGTTTTGGAAAAATATCGAAATTGTCTCCACTAGCATACATCGTTCTTGGTCATCACCGCAACCTTTAGGGGTAGTTTTTGATTTTGCCAAATTGCGAGAGTTTTTAGCCGCAGAAGTGCTGCGTTGGGGGGGAGAAGTTCGTTTAGGTTGTCGTTATCTGAAATATCAACAGATGGAGAATAAGCTAACTGTTTTCTTGAAATCAAAAGGAGAAAAAATCGAGACAGTTACTACTCGTTTATTGGTTGATGCCACGGGATACGCTAGAGCAGTTATGTATAAACATAGACGAGAAAAACCTGATTTTTTAAAAGCAGTGGGTATTGAATATTTAATTGCTGTGCCAGAATTAGATTATCAAAAGTATCAAGATAATTTAGTATTTTTTCTCGGTCATAAATGGAGTCCTAAAGGTTATGGCTGGATTTTTCCTATGGATAATCAGCAATTAAAAATAGGAGCCGCTTGGTTAGAGGGAGAACATCCTTATATTTCTGAAGTTAAGCCTTTAAAAAGTTATATTACACAAATTATGCAAACCTACATGAATCTCTCTAAATATGATATAATTGACAGTCATGGTTCTATTTTAGAATATTCGCTCAATCTGCAAGATATTTATTATCAAGAACCGAATATTATAGCGATTGGTGACGCGGTTTCTACGGTTAACTTTTTAGGAGGGGAAGGTATTCGCCATGGCATGAAAGGAGCCGAAATTGCTGGTGAATACATGGAAGAATATTTACAGGGAAAATTGAGGAGTTTTGCCGCTTATCAACAGAGGATGCAAGAATATTTTCAACCAAAATGGAATTTATCCGATCGCCTCAGTCGCCAAGTTTATTTAGAATATAGTGATGCGCGTATCGATCAAGGAGTATCCTATCTCAAGTATCTTTCCACACAGGATATAATCGACATTTTATTTTACTACAAATTTGAAAAATACACAAAAGGGTTAGGCGGATTTCTGCTGGGGAAATTACGTCAATGGTGGCGCAAAATTTTCCCTAGTCAAAAACCTGGGTAAATAAGCTAGGATAAAGCTAAGGAAACAATATTAGTAAAGACCGTGAGTAAGTTTATTCGCTACAGTACAATGATCACCCTGCTGGGCATTTTAGCAGCCTGTAGTGGCAATCCTGTCCTAGAAAATCGTCTGGCTGCCGATCCTAATCTACAAACAAATCCCATACCAGAAAACTCTCCTAATAACAAGCAATTACCCGCAAATTTTCCCGCAGAAATTCCTCGATATAGTCAATCAGAATTATTATCCGTGCAGACAAATCCCGATAATACCGGTGGACAAACCCGTTGGCAATCCAACGATCCCAGCAATGCGATCGAGGCTTTTTATCAACAGGAATTAGTTAATAATAATTGGGAAATTATCACTCCCTTTTCTGGGGAAGGAGTCAATAGTACCCTGACGGCCCGTCGAGATAATTTAGAATTAACTATCACCATAACTGCCACTTCTCCCAATACCGAATATAGCCTCGATTATCGTCCAACAGGAACGCCGATTGCTTCCCCTAGTCCCTCCCCTAGTCCCTCCCCGTTACCCAATCTCAATCCCACCAGTTTTAACGATCTCGAATCCTTACCTAATCCCTTAAAGAGCCACATTCAAGACTTAGCTAGATTGGGAGTATTAACAGGTAATAACAATCAGTTTAACCCTAATGATACAATAACGCGCCGAGAATTTGCGCGCTGGTTGTTACGGGCTAATAATGCGATTTATGCTAATGTGGCGGGTAAACAAATCCGTTTAGCTACTCCCAATAGTTCCCCAGCTTTTAGTGATGTTAAAAATAACGATCCCGATTATATTTATATTCAAGGATTAGCGGAAGCGGGGTTAATTCCCTCTCCTTTAACGGGAGATAGTAGCGCCCTTTTATTCCGTCCCAATGCCCCTTTAACCCGGGAAGATTTAATCGCGTGGAAAGTGCCATTAGATATCAGAAAAGCTTTACCGAGTGCCAATCTTGATACGATTAAAAATACTTGGGGTTTTCAGGATACTAATAAAATTAACCCGCAGCTGGTGCGCGCTCTTTATGCCGATTTTCAAAATGCCGAACAAGCCAATATTCGGCGAGTTTTTGGTTTTACTACCCTATTTCAGCCAAAAAGACCAGTAACTCGCGCTGAAGCTGCCGCTACTTTATGGTATTTTGGTTTTCAAGGTGATGGTGTTTCCGCTGCCGATGCCGTACAAGGTCAAGATACGCAACAGAGTGGGGTTAATTAATAGGTAAATGTTGTTGTTTCCTAACAACTTAGGATGGGAGAGTAGTAAAAATTGTCCTTAAAAGGTGTCCAGCTATCATTATTTACCGAAGATTCAGCTCTCAAATCAGCAACGCCCAAGATTCTGCCAATGTTCAGCATTCAAGGGGATAGCCAATCATTGTTTCTTCCCCATTATCCCACTATTCCGCAACAAGTCTAATATACGGGAAGCGATCGAGCTTTATTTACAACCTGATGCTATCGACCTTCCACCCGGAGCAGTAATCCGTGAGGTTATGGTCCGATGACTCGACTCAGGAGGTGGTAAAATATTCCCATGCCTGTAAAACATTAACAAAACATGACTACTCTGTTGCAAAAAGCATTCACAGAAATCCAGAAACTGCCAGAGTCTCTTCAGGATGAACTTGCTCAACAATTGCTAGAAGATATTGAAAGTGAATTAAAGTGGCAGCAAAGCCTTTCTAACGAAGATCTGGAATTGGGAGCTTTAATAACAATGGCACAGGAAGCCCTGATAGAAGAACAAGAGGGGAGAACAGAAGATAAAGGCTTTGGGGAAGAATGAAGTCAGCCAGAACCAAGAGGTTTCGTCAACTTTTTCTCAGTTTGCCGCAAAGGGTACAAGAAACAGCCAAGAAAAATTACGAGATTTGGCAAGAAAATCCATTTCACCCCAGCCTAGAGTTCAAAGAGGTGAAACCAAGAGAAAAAATCTGGTCAGTCAGAGTCGGCATTGGATGGCGAGCATTAGGGATTAAGAAGTCAGACGAAGAAAAGATAGTTTGGTTCTGGGTTGGTTCACACTCCGAGTATGACAAGATTCTAGGTAAGAATTAGGAGCGATCTAACCAATCACTGCACCCGACCGAGAGTTAGACTAATAATATCATTCAAGGTTGATGATAGCGGGTCAGTGCGATCGTTATCTGTAAATATTCTCGTTTTCAAGGTTTAATTGGGCAATAGCTCTATCAATTAAATCACAGCCCTAGGCTGGTTTGACGCAAGGAAACCCAACCCCTTCGTTTAACTGAATATATCGGAATAGTCAGGAGCAGGCAAGCAAATTGCGCCATAAGGCTGAAACCCGTGAGCGGGCTTAGGTAGGGTTTGCTGAATAAATGTGAAATATAGACGAGGTAAGGTTTTAGGGGACTGTTTCGCGAAACAGGTGCAAGATTTTGAGAGTCCTGTAGGGGCGAAGCATTCGGGCATAACCTATCGCTGAAACCGTAGATTTCCTATCCGAATGCTTCGCCTCTACTTTTTCAGCAAACCCTACTTAGACTAATAATATCATTCAAGGTTGATGATAGCGGGTCAGTTCAACCGTTATCTGTAAATATTCTCGTTTTCAAGGTTTAATTGGGCAATAGCTCTATCAATTAAATCACAGCCCTCCGCCAGGGATTCGATCCGCGAAAACCGATCGCGCCAAACCGCCGCACCGGTAAAATTCTGACAATACCAAGCCAAATGTTTCCGGGCTTGCCAAATACCGCGTTGTCCCTTGTATAGCCATAGCCCCTGTAAATGCTCTTTAGCTAGGCTTAACAGGTCAATAGAGGTGGGTTTCGGCAACTTTTTGCCTGTTTTGAGGTAATAATCGATTTCCCCCACCAAATAGGGATAACCGAGGGTTCCCCGCGAACACATCACCCCATCGGCCCGGGTAAATTCCAAACAATTAATCGCCGCTTCCACAGAAACGATATCACCATTAGCAATGACAGGAATTGATAAAACCTCCTTCACCCGTTTAATCCATTGCCAATCGGCCGGCCCGTGATAACCCTGTTCCCTAGTGCGTGCGTGCAGGGTCAACATTTGCGCTCCCGCATCTTGCAAACGACGGGCAAAATCGATAATATTAATCTCCTGAGCGTTCCATCCCAAGCGAGTTTTCACCGTTACTGGCACCGATACCGCTCCCACCACTTCCCTAACAATTTGCTCGGCAATTTCTGGCTGTCGTAAAAGCGAAGAACCGCCGCCTTTTTTAGTAATTTTATTAACTGGACAACCCATATTAATATCGATGGTCATCGCTCCTTCTTTAACCGCTTTTTCCGCCGCCACAGCCATAAAATCGGGACGGCAATCAAATAATTGCATACTAATGGGTTGTTCTTTGTCCCCGATAACCATTAATTGCGGTAACTCTTGCAGCTGGGAGATTTCTGTCGCATTAACCATCTCGGTATAGAGCATGGAATCAGGAGCAAAGCGTCTCACCAAGCGCCGAAACACTAAATCGGTGACACCGGATAAAGGTGATTGCAAGACGCGGCTATGCACTTCTAAGTTACCGATTTTGAGGGGGGATGAGTAGATAGCCATAGGAAAGGTTAAAAAATCAACAGCCAACACCAGCAAACCGAACAATTAGGGGATAGTTCCGTCACTGTTAGCATTTTGCCAACCCCTAATATATGGTTAACCGTCATCTTCTAGTCTAAAACTACCTGTATGATGATTGGAGAGGATAGAATCCTATCTCCCCTAAACGAGTAATTAAACAAAAATTTCGCTTTTTTTTATGGATAATCTGCAACTCTGGCAACGTTACCAAGATTGGTTATACTATCACCCTAACCTAGAACTTTATCTCGATGTCAGTCGGATTCCCTTCGATGAGGCTTTTCTCAAAGGTCTAGAAGCAAAATTTGAGCGCGCTTTCCAAGATATGGCAGCTTTAGAACAGGGTGCGATCGCCAATCCCGACGAACAGCGTATGGTCGGCCACTACTGGCTGCGCGCTCCTGAACTCGCTCCTAACCAGGAATTGCGGGACGAAATCACCGAACCCGTAGCACAGATCAAAGAATTTGTCAAAAAAATTCACTCCGGAGCGATTAAGCCGCCCAATCGGGGAAAATTTAGCCATATTCTCTGTGTCGGCATCGGGGGGTCTGCTTTGGGTCCCCAATTCGTCGGTTCGGCTCTATCCCCCCTTAATCCCCCCTTAGAGATTGCTTTTATTGATAATACCGACCCTAAAGGCATCGATCGCACCCTAGCCCATTTACCCCTAGCTACCACCCTGGTTATCGTCACCAGTAAATCCGGCGGCACTCCCGAAGCGAGAAACGGAATGTTAGAAGTCCGCAACGCTTACGAAAAACAAGATTTAGACTTTCCGCCACACGCGGTCGCCGTCACTATGCCGGGTAGCCAACTGGACAAATACGCCCAAGATTGGCTAACTCGTTTCCCCATGCAGGATTGGGTCGGTGGTCGTACATCAGAACTATCCGCCGTCGGTCTTCTCCCGGCCGCTTTGCAGGGTATCGACATTGATGAAATGTTAGCCGGGGCCAAAGAAATGGACATCGCCACCCGCGTCCATAACCTGAAAAAAAATCCTAGCGCCCTACTTGCTCTAGCTTGGTATCATGAGGGCAATGGCAAGGGAGAGAAAGATATGGTGATTCTGCCCTACAAAGACAGTCTCTATCTCTTTAGCCGCTATCTGCAACAATTGGTCATGGAGTCCCTCGGTAAAGAAAAAGACCTCGATGGTAATAAGGTGTACCAAGGGATCGCCGTCTATGGTAACAAAGGTTCCACGGACCAACACGCCTACGTCCAACAATTACGCGAAGGTATTCCCAATTTCTTCGCCACTTTTATTGAAGTGTTAAAAGACCGACAAGGAGATTCCATGGAAGTGGAAACTGGCTCCACTGCTGGCGATTTCCTCTCAGGATTACTGCAAGGTACTCGACAAGCTTTATACGAAAATAGTCGTCACTCTATCACTATCACTATCCCAGAGGTTACTCCCCGTCAGGTGGGGGCCTTGATCGCCCTCTACGAACGGGCCGTTAGTTTCTATGCTAGTTTAGTTAACATTAACGCCTACCATCAACCCGGGGTAGAAGCAGGGAAAAAAGCCGCCGCTTCTATTCTGGATTTACAAAGAAAAATCGTGCAAGTTGTTCGGGAAACGGGAACTGCTCTCGACCTAACCACACTAGCGGCCAAAATCGGCTCTAGTGACCAAGTTGAGGCTATCTATAAAATCGTCCGTCATCTCCACGCTAATCAGCGCAGTTTAACTATTACCGGCGATTTAAGCAAACCGGAAACGATCCAAATCTCTACCCGCTAATCAGTTATCAGTTATCAGTTATCAGTTATCAGTTATCAGTTATCAGTTATCAGTTATCAGTTATCAGTTATCAGATGTAAGTTAATTAGTTAATTAGTTATTTATTTATCTTCATCTTTATCCCTGATAACTGATTACTGTTTACTTTTCACTGTTTACTGTTTACTTTTCACTGATTACTGTTTACTGATCACTGATCACTGAATGTAACTAACCATGGAAATGCTCGAAAACCTGAAAATGGCTTTTTCCGCTTTGATGGGCAATAAACTGCGTAGTGGTCTGACTATGCTGGGAATTGCTATCGGTAACGCCTCCGTCATTGCCCTAGTGGGAGTGGGTGAAGGAGCGCAAAAAGTCGCCCTCGAGCAGTTTGAAGCCCTCGGTCCGAATGTTTTATTTGTTTCCACCTCCTCGCGCAATGTCCGGCGGACAATTCCTAATCCCCGGCCCCTCACCTACGAAGATGCTCAAGCGATCGCATCTCAAGTTCCCGCCATTGCCGCCATTTCTCCCGAATTGAGCGGTAAAAGAATCTTATCCTTCGGTAATAGAACCAGTAATAGCCCCCTGATTGGGGTGGGAGCCGAGTACCTAAACGTGCGTAACCGTCAACTATCTAAAGGTAGATTTATTATGGAATCTGACCTGAAACGGGATAATCGCGTGATTGTCTTGGGATCGGAATTAGCCAAAAATCTCTTTGGTAATCGCAATCCCGTCGGCGAAAATCTTCGCATCGGCAATCTTAGTTTTCAAGTTATTGGAATTTTACAGGCGAAAGGCTCCTTATTTGAGGCTAATCAGGACGATCGAGCTTTAATTCCCCTAACTACCATGTCTAATCAGGTTTTAGGGCGCAATTCTATCTTTGGCATTCCCCTGACTCATATTTCTGTCTTGGCGAAAAACTCTGCCCAAATTAAAGCCGCCCAGTTTCAGATTAGCAACCTGCTGCAAATGCGTCATCAGGTCAGCGACGAGAATTATGTGCAGGTTTTCCTCCAAACCACAGTCTTAGAAATGGCCAAAGAGACTAACGATAGTTTAACTAGAATGTTAGCCTCGATCGCCAGTATTTCCCTTTTTGTTGGGGGAATCGGCGTAATGAATATTATGCTCGTGTCAGTCACGGAAAGAACCCAAGAAATCGGGTTAAGAAAGGCTTTAGGAGCCAAAGAAGGGGATATAAAAGGTCAATTTCTCATTGAATCGGTGATTTTAGCCACCACTGGCGGAATTATCGGGATTTTTGTCGGCATTCAAGGAATGTATCTAGCGGGAATTTTTGCCGCTTTAACCACCAGTGTCTCAATCCCTGCGATAATTCTCGCTTTAGGAGTTTCTAGTGCCATCGGTCTGATTTTCGGTGTTGTTCCCGCTCATCGTGCCGCTAAATTAGACCCAATCGTTGCTTTGAGAAGATTATAAGACTTCTGACCAAAGTAAGCTCTTGAGCTGCTATCAGGTCATACTCCCCTCTCCCACCCCCCCTGCCCCCCCGATGTCGGGGGGCAGGGGGCAAGGGGGGGGGAAATTTATCGACAAAGATGGCCAATAGATATTGAAGAAGTATTTGGCAAAAGCTTATTAGATAGGGCTTGCTGAAAAAGTTTGTTGGTGGGGTTAGGAGTCGGTCGTCAGTAGCCGGTCGTCGGTCGGGGAAGTCAGAATAACACAATGACCTCGCGCACTGGGAAGCAGAACCCTTTGCAATCGCCTCCGGAAAGTGCAAGGGTTTTGAGTCTCTCGGATCGATTTCTCAACCTTTGTTTCTTGCACTTTTTTGGCTAAAAAAGTCCCAAAACCGTTTTCTAGTAAAACTTCCAGTAATTTTCAGCAAGCCCTAGATAAATTGCGCTATTTACGGAGTTTTATGTGTCAACATATCAGCTAAGTAGTCGTGCAAAATTAATTTCCTAGTCGAGACAGGAGACAGGCTTCGGCCGTGAGCTTTTGCGTTCGACAAAAGCTCACGCCGAGGTCCGAACGGAGACAGGAGACGGTCGTCAGGAGACGGGGACTCCGGGACAGC